>CAYRBE010000010.1:0-25143 GCA_964422345.1 uncultured Dechloromonas sp. | reverse complement strand
AGCGGGCTTGTTTTGACCGCCGAATCAGTCATCCACCATCACACGCGTCGACGATTCACCGAGAACCCAGGTTACCGAAACCCCACCGGCGAAATAGTTCTTTTCACGCACCAGCGGGCTGTCTTCAAATGTTGCACCAGTCAGGTTGTCGTAGCGGATAAAACCACCGACCCAGAATTTTGGGAAACGCTTCGACAGCCCGGCAAGAAACTGCATGCCGCCGTAACCCGCCTTGGCATCATAAGCCGGGCGATTAGTCGTCGCATACTGCGGCCCGACCGTGTAGTAATAGGCATTCTGGCGCTTGTCACCAAACAAGGGGCCGGCCAGCAGACCAAGATTCCAGCCCGGCATGTTGGGAATATCGGTGACATCCATGTTCAATTTGGGGTGAAACACCCAGCCAATACTTTCCGGCGAGCCTTCCACCGTGATCGCTGCGCGCATCGGCATCAGCAATTTAACGAAGCGGGCGCGGTTTTCCGAACGCCAAAACGTCAAATCCACCTGTGGGCCGATTTCAAAAGTGCCTTCTATATCCGGCATCCCCGTCCGCGCTTTAATGTCCTTGCTACTGGCAGGAGGTGACAAGGCCATGCTGACCGTCAGATCAATCCAGTCGGAGTCAAAAAATGAGCCGCGAATCCCGTGCCGGTCGGCCTTGAAGAAGTCGCCGTGATAAGTAAACATTGGCACCGGCATGACGAAGTTATTGGTTTGATCGGAGCCGCGATACGCTGGAAAGCTCAAGGCGGCGACCCCGACACCCACTTCCCACAACGGCTTTTCTTCGGCCGCCTGCGCGCCGATCAATGAGCCAGCCAGCGCCAATGCGAGCAAAGCGCGACTAGTGAATGATTTTGATGCACTCATCAAAGCCCCCTCAAGGTATGCGAGGCCGTCGCCTCGATTTCAAGCAGCAGATCGGCACGACAGATGTCTGCCTGCACATAAACAATTTCAGCGTTGGCACCGATCAGTGGCAACAAGGTTTCACGCACCGCGTCAAAATCCTTGGCGTGGCGCACGTAGACCCGATACGACAAATTATCCAGCGTGTAAGACTTCGTCCGCGCCAGTCGGTTGGCCTGCTCAACGACCACCGTGACATTGGCCAACGACTCTTTTGTCTGCGCGACAACATCGCCCGGATGCACCGTCTGATGCCCGACAATACTCGCCGTGCCGGAAATAAACAGCACTTCCTGACCGGGCAGATAAACCAGTGCTGCCCGTGAAAAGGTCGGACTACGCGGACCATATTCAGCCGGATAGTTGTAAGCGCTGATCTGGCGTGGATTTTCCACCGGCACCGCCGGCGCACCACCGGCCATGAAAGCGATACTCAACGGCCCGCCAGCCAGACCTATCGCACAGGCCGCCGGAACGTTGCCGGTCGCCACCCTGTGACACTCAATAAAGGCATCCTGCCGACCAATATTGAACTGGCGGTAACGCTCCAGCCCATCGGTTTCCTGATTGATCGCCGCAAGATAGTTCCAGGTCCGCCATAGATGCGGCAACTGTTGAGCTTCGAGTAAATTGAAAATACGGCGATAGGCTTCCATGCTTGCCGCCTGCAGTGCACTAACCACTGAATCGCCAGCGAAGTCCGCTTCATCCAGTTCAAGCACGCCATAGAGCAGATCACCGGCCCGACACCAGCGAATCCCGTCACTCACCCCGCTGATCGGCAAAACCTTGGCCAGCCAGGTTTCCTCAACCACTGCTACGGTGGACCCGAGCAAAGGGGCAAAAATGCGTTGCACCGGCCAAGCCGGCATGACTTCCAGCGTGTTTTCACCCAGCAGCGCACCGCCCAGCACCCGCCCCGTTTCACGTGAAACGTCAGGTACCGAGCCATCGCCCAGCGCACGAGTAATGAGTTGAAGATCCACTTAAATACTATTCATTGCCGTGTCATCAACCCGGCGAATATTGAAACGCCGACGTTTCCAACCCATGAAGGCACGCTTCGGCTGCACGATGTTGGCGATGTAATAAAGCGCTTTGAACATCCAGATCGAGCGCCAGATCGGTGTCTTGCCGAAAATATCCCCGGCCAGAACCGAAAGCAGCGCTTCCTTGACCCGGAAGATATTCTTCGGGTGCATGAAAAAATCGCGCATGATCGGGTTGGTCACCCGGTAGATGAACCACGAAAACTCTTTCGGCCCGTGCTTCATCAATTCATCAAAACGCTTCAACGCAGCGGGGGCCTGCGCCGGATTTCTCAGGCAGGTATCAATCGCCTCGGCCCCGATCACGCCGCTGTTCATCGCCAGCAGCACACCGGAAGAAAACACCGGGTCGATAAAGGCGTAAGCATCGCCGAGCAGCAAGTAGTTTTCACCATGATTGCGCTCGGAAACGTAGGAGAAATTCCCGGTGGCTTCGACTTCATTGACCAGCTTGGCCATTTTCAGCCGCTCAGTCAGGGCCGGACACATCGCGATGCCGTCCATCAGAAACTGCTCAATGCTGCGCTGACCTCGGGTTTTCATGTAATACGGCCAGGTCACCATACCAATGCTGGTGACGTCGCCCTGCATCGGAATAAACCAGAACCAGCCATGCTCGAACCAGAAGATGGTGATATTGCCTTCGGCCTGGCCTTCATGCCGCTTGGCACCGGTGAAATGGCCATAAATGGCCGAGCTATTGTGTTTCGGGTTGCGATGTTTGATCTGGAAACGATTAGCCAGAAAAGTGTCGCGCCCCGAGGCATCAACTACGAAACGCGCCTGAATCTCCATCTTGCGGCCATCGTCATGCTCAGCACGAACCACCGCGCCGGCATTGTCGGGCAAAAATTCTATGCCTTTCGCCTTGCAGCACTCATAAACTTCAACACCTTTTTTCTCGGCGTTGCGGATCAGAATTTCATCAAATTCGGCGCGCTTCACCTGATAGGCGTGGGGCATGGACTTATCCCAAGCATCGGCAAAAACAAAGGACTGCGACATCTGATGGTGCGGTGAAACAAATTCAGCACCCCATTTTTCAACGCCAATCGCCTTGACCTGCTCGGCCACACCCAGCCGCTCAAATAGCGGCATATTGGCTGGTAACAAGGATTCGCCAATGTGAAAGCGCGGGTGCTTGGCTTTTTCCAGCAAAACCACGCGATAGCCTTTTTCCGCCAGCATGGGTGCAATGGTGGTTCCTGCCGGGCCACCGCCAATCACCAGTACGTCACATGACTGAGGCGTCATCCCCATATCTTCTTGTTCCATGTACTAAGCCTGTAAATCTCTCTGCAGCAGCAAGAATTATTATTTTTTATAAGTCATGGTTGCCACTGTTTCAGAGTGGCCATCAATCTTTTTGACGGTATTACCCGACCAATAAACGTAATACGGGCCGAAACTCGACCACCAGTAACGCCAGTAAGGTCCATCCAGACGCGGATTCTCATTGGTTTGCGGATAACCGACCGACATGATGACCTGCTCCTTGGTCATCCCTTTCATCAGTTTTCCGGCTTCTATCGCCTTGCGCACGGTAGGTGAAAATTTGGCGATCTTCGCCTTTGGGTCATCCAACACCACCAGCTTATTGACCCACTGCTCTGTCGATTCCTGCGCCCGGCCGTAATCGTGCCCCAAGCGCATCGCCTTACCATCGACTTCAATGTAAGCCCGGTAGCCATCAATCTTGTTGACCTTGATCGGTGTGCCTGCCGGAATAAAAGCGAGCTGGGCAAGATTAGAGTCGCTGATCCAGTCCCCTTCATAATGCAAATTGCAGCAGGCATAGCCGGTACGCATTACGGTTTTCTTTGTCTCAACCGCCGCACTACGATCATCAGGCTTGGTATCGCTACTTTTGCAGGCCCCCAGCAGCAAAACTGCGAGTGCTACGGTGTACAGGCCAAAATGACCAAAAATGCTTTTATTTTTCATATCGTTACCCTCCCAGCACCGGGCATTATAACGCTGCCTGCAATGCCGGCGGCGTACTACATGCCGACCCCTCCTCAGCCTGCTGAGCAATCGTTTTCATCACCTCCCGGCGCGAAAGTTTGACCGGCGACATGGCGACAATATTATCGACCTGCAAATCGGGACTAAGGTAAGGTTTCAAGCCAACCGGCTGACGCGGATGCAACTTGAACTCCCGTTTAGCCTTTTCCAACTGCTCCTTGTTTGAGCTGAAATATCGCGCTGCGGCGATCGTCTCGGGTAAGTGTTTAAGAACATGCCACAGACTCCAGCGATGCGCCCAAAGCCGCTTGGCAAAACGCCGGTGATAACCCTTGCTGTCGTAAAAACGTTTGACGTGCCAGTTGTAGAGCGCATCCATTTCCTCCCGCGACGAAAAGCCTTCGGGCAGGTAAACGAAATTCAGGCAGTTCATCAGCCGCCAGTCTTCGATCATCTCGCCACCGGTATTGCTCGCGCACTCCTCCCAGATCGGCGCACCGTGCAGCGGACTGAACTTGGTCATGTTCATTTCATCCAGTTCCAGCGAGAGGATGAAATCGCTGGTCACCTTGACCGTTTCCGGGGTTTCACCCGGCATGCCGAAAATGAACAATCCCTTGGCACGTAGCCCGGCAGCGTGAATCTGGCGCACCGTGTCACGCACCGCATCGAGCGTCACACCCGCCTTGTGGCGCTCCATCATGCCGGGATCGGCAGATTCGATGCCCATCGACACCATCAATGCCCCCGCCTGTTTCAGCTTGGCGAGCATTTCGTCCGAGGTATGACCGGTGCGAATCGCACAATTCCACTGGACGCCCAATGGCTTGTCGATCAGAAGCTGACACAAATCCATCACCCGCTGCTTCTTGGCGGTGAACAGATCGTCGTACATATTGATGTGATAAACCCCGAAGTTGTCCCGCAGGTACTTCATGTGGTCGTAGGTGTATTGTGCCGAATTGGTCTTGTACAGCCGCTCGAATACGGTCCGGTCACAAAATGAGCAGGTGTAGGGACAACCGCGCGAGGTAATCATCGTCGCGCCATAACGCTTTTCATAGGCAAACAGCGGCAGATGGTAAGCATGGGGAAAACCCGCCAGCTTTTCGTAGGCCGGGAAGGGCAGTTCGTCGAGATCGAGAATGCGGTCACGCCGGGGATTAATGCGAATCTTGCCCGTGTCGTCACGGTAAATCAGGTTACCGATTTCCTTCAAGGGCTTGCCATCGGCAAGGTTAAGCATAGCCCCTTCACCCTCGCCAATTACCAGATAGTCAATTTCCGGAAAATGCTCAAGAATCGGCGCACCAAGTGAAGAGACATGGACGTTGCCAAAGGCAATCTTGATCTCCGGGCGCTTGGTCCTGATGTAGCTGGCAATTTCAACCGCATCCATGAAACCAGAAGTCGTTGCCGAAAAACCCACCAGCTCAGGATCGGTCGCCAGCACCACTTCTGCATTTTCAGCGATGGTTTTCGGCGCATACGGCCCGAGACAATCGTGAAGTTGGGTTGAATGACCATGTTTATCCAACCAGCTGGCCAACTGCATGATGCCAATTGGCGGCATCCGATTAGCCAAAACCGTAAAATCAGGCTGACCTGGCACAAAGTTGAAACCCGCCGGGTGAACAAGTGTGATCCGCATGAGCTAATGCCTTAAAGGAAGTCCCTGAATTTTAGTAGAAAAACAGCTTTTTATCCCGTCCAAATGGGCTCTAGGCGACCACACAACTGAAGAAATTTTCTGCCCTTACTTTCGACCTAATCACACTGGCCAGAATTCACAGAACTTGAACCACCTACAAAAATTTCGTTCATAATCGATCCATGGATACGACCAATACTCCCTTGCTCCTGATAGTCGATGACAGCCGCATGTCACGCATGCTGATTCGCGCTATTGTTGTGGACACTCGCCCGAACTGGCGGATTATAGAGGCTGCCAATGGCGACGAAGCTATCGCGCTGGCCGATGAAAATCTTCCTGATTTCGTCACGATGGATGTAAATATGCCGGGCATCAGCGGCCTTGAAGCTGCCGGTCGGATTCGTATCCGTCACCCGGACACCCGCATCGCAATGTGTACCGCAAACATTCAGGAAAGCACTCGCGAAGCCGCCAAACGTGCTGGCCTTGAATTTGTTGCCAAACCTATTACCGCGCAATCCGTAGCCAGCGCCATCGCCTTTTTTGAAGCCTGACCATGACCCAATTGAGCGAACTGGAGTGCGATGCATTAGGTGAAATATTCAACATCGGCGTCGGTCGCGCTGCTTCCAGCCTGAGCCAGATCGTCAATGATGAAGTTTTACTCAGCGCCCCCGGAGTGATTGTGGTCCCGCGCGACAAAGCTGCCGAAATTCTGGTCGGCACAGAGTTCCGCAAATTCAGCTCTGTCAGCCAAAATTTCAGCGGCCCTTTTGATGCTCAGGCGATGCTGATTTTTCCAGAGGCCAATGCCCTGGAAATTGTCCGCCTGATGGTCGGCCCGCAGATGTCGATCGAAGAATTGTCAGAGTTCGAACAAGAAGCCATGTGCGAAGTCGGCAATATCATCCTGAACGCCTGCATGAGCGCGCTGGCCGATCTCCTCCACATCAGTTTTGACAGCACACTTCCCGTACATCGTTTTGGCGATACGAAATCTATTGAAATCGGCGAGGGCGACGAAGATCACATGGTCGTACTGCTTCAGGTGGATATGACAATCAGCCAGCAACGCATCCAGGGGCACATTCTGTTTCTGCTTAGCGTGACTTCGATGGCTGATCTACTGACCAGCCTTAACGAATACCTTCGCGAACAAGGGCTGGCATGAACAGCACCGCACTATCGGGAAACACGCTATTCAGCGTTCTCGACAACATGGAATCCGGGATCATCGTCCTCGACCATGAGCAAAAGGTTTTGTATTGGAACCGGTGGTTTGTTAAGCGCAGCCAACAAACAGCAGAAGCAGCCAAAGGCCACAAACTCGCTGAAATACTTACCGGGATAAGCAACAACCGGCTCGAACAAGCGGTTAATCAGGCGATCACACACAAGTTACCAGCGCTACTCTCCCCGGCCCTGCATGGTGCAATTCTGCCACTCTACCAAACAGAACGGGATCGCAAGGGCGAGCAACGCCTGCAGCAACTTATCCACGTCATTCCGCTACGTAACGACGCCTCTGCAGCCTGCCTGATCCAGATAACCGATGTCACAGCCAATACGTCGCGTGAACGGCAGCTCCGCCAGCAGACCGATGCACTACGTCGAACCACAACGCAAGACGAGCTAACCGGACTGGCAAATCGTCAAACTTTCAACACTGCACTTGACCACGAATTTGCCAAAGCCCAAAAATCAGCTCAGCCGCTTGCGCTAATCATTGGTGATCTTGACCAATTCAACAACATCAACCTAAACCAAAGCCGGGAAGCGGGTGATGCCAGTCTCAAACAGATTGCCAAAATAATTCAAAATGCTATCGGATCTACCGATGCCGTTGCCGCACGTTACGGTGGTGATGAATTCGCCCTGATTCTTCCCGGCTACGATCAAGCTGCTGCCTGCAATTTAGCTAAAAATATCTGCCTTCAAGTTAGCGCGCTGGAGATCAGCAATTCGCTATATGGAGAGAAAAATCAGCTGACGATGAGCCTTGGTGTCTCATTATTGATTCCTACGGCAAAAACCGATACGGATACGCTACTCTCATCAGTCGAAGTCGCCCTTTATCAAGCCAAGGGTGAAGGGCGTAACCAAGCCGTATATTTCTCTATTGAAAACGGTGACTTTCATTCCTGCATGTAGTTTCTGCAAATAGGTTTATTGCAAAGTTGCGAAGGTATCCCACGCAAACTTAACAATCAAAACGCCAACCAATACCAAAAATACCTGTCGAACAAAGCCGCTACCATGCTTAAGCGCCAGCCAGGTACCTGCAATAGAACCGCTCACATTAGCCACCGCCATCAACGCGGCCAAGAGAGCAATTACATACCCGTTTGGAATAAAATAGGCCAGCGCAGCCAGATTGGTCGCCACATTGACGACCTTGGCTCCGGCTGAGGCGTGCAGAAAATCAAAGCCAAAAAAACGCACAAACAGAAAGATCAGAAAACTGCCTGTTCCCGGGCCAAAAAAACCGTCGTAAAAACCTATCAAACCACCCAGTAGTACCGCATAAACCAATTCCAGATGGCCACTATGAGCCGGTTGGTGAACCTGGCCAAAATCTTTGCGTCGCAAGGTATAAATCGCTGCGCCAATCAACAGAATCAGGATGAGCGGACGAACCGCATCTTTCGGCAACCAGGCCACCGCCGCTGCACCCAGGTAAGAAAATGCAAACGCCGCCACCGCCGCCGGCAAAATGGTTCGCCAAGGCATTTTGACCTGACGGGCATAACGCCATGTTGCATTAGCCGTACCCACCACACTGGCGCATTTATTGGTACCAAACAGGGTTGCTGCCGACTCACCCGGATACACCGCAAACAAGGCTGGAATCTGGATTAAACCGCCACCGCCAACTACTGCATCAATCGCCCCGGCAAAAAACGCAGCAATCAGCAAAATCATGAGCGCTGAATCAAGACCTTCAATCATCACTTGTCATCATAAAGTTGCATTTTTCATGTCAATATACTGCTTACGAAAATTCAGAGTTGTCGCATGGAAATCATTATTATCATTGGCCTGATTGCTTTAATTGGGCTGATTGCAGGTTTTTTGCTCTATCAAAAAAAGCAAAAAATCCATGCGCTGAAACCCGTTAATACCTCAGATACAGCCAAAAAATGGCAGCAGGGGCAACTCGAACTCGACCCGCAAACCCGATTTGTCGAAATGCCTAAACGCAAACAATATCGTTTGCTCAATGACAGCGAACAGGCACTTTATCACCGCCTGCGCGAAGCCATGCCCAGCATGCAAGTTTTTGTTCAAGTCGGCGTTGCCCAACTGGCCTTGCTACGCGGTCGTCATGAAGCCAAACGTCTAATCCAGATGGCCGGTCGGGGAGTTGATTTCGTCGTTTGCGACCATGAGTTTGCAATTATCGCAGCCATCGAACTGGCCTGGCCAAGCACCGATGAACACGGGATCAATAGCGAATCTGAAAAACATGAGGCTTTACAAAGCCTGGGCATACCGCTGATTGTCTTTCGTCCAAACGACCTGCCTGATGCGGAAGCAATCAGCCGAGAAATTGCCGAGGCTATTATTCACCGGAATCGCTTGGAATCAGATCGTCGATAAACCTATTTGCCGATGCAAAACCGACTGAAAATTACCCCTAACAGATCATCTGCGGTGAATTCACCGGTAATTTGACCCAAAGCCTGCTGGGCTAGTCGGAGCTCTTCAGCAAATAATTCCAGCGCTGGAAAACTGCTCTCAACCACGCCACGCGCAGCAGCGATATGCTCTTGTGCATCAGCCAATGCACGCAAATGACGCTCACGGGCTATGAAGACATCTTCTGCCTGATGCCAGCCGGCAATCCTGAGCAACTCTTGACGTAATAATTCAATACCATCACCGGATTTGGCTGAAAGTGAAATTGCCGTCGTGCCAGGCTCTTCGTGGCGCTCAGCTACAGCACCGTTTAAATCAATTTTGTTGTAGATCGTAATGCGCTGTAGACGCTCAGGCAGTCTTGCAAGAATTTCCCGGTCAGCATCTGCAACCCCGCTGCGGGAATCGACCAGCAGCAACACCACATCAGAACGTTCAATTTCTCGCCAGCTGCGCTCAATACCAATCTTTTCAACCTCATCCTCAGTATCACGCAAACCTGCGGTATCGATGATGTGAAGTGGAATTCCTTCAATTTGGATGGTGCACCGTAGCGCATCGCGTGTTGTTCCAGCGATCGGCGTCACGATTGCTAGATCGTCGCCAGTCAGTCGATTAAGCAGGGAAGATTTCCCTACGTTAGGCTGCCCAGCCAGAACCACATGCAGGCCAGATTGCAATAACTTGCCTTGCCCGGCGCGGTCGTAAACTTCGGCGAGCTTTAGTTGAAGTGTTTCCAGCCGACCGAAAGCATTCGCCGCCTTGAGAAAATCAATATCTTCTTCGGGAAAATCGAGTGTAGCTTCCACCAGCATCCGCAAGTTGATCAACTCATCAGTCAGACTATGGATAGCCTTGGAAAACTCGCCTTGTAGCGATCGAACAGCCGAACGTGCGGCACTCGTTGTAGCCGCATCAATCAAATCGGCAACTGCTTCGGCCTGTGCCAAATCAAGCTTGCCGTTAAGGAAGGCTCGCCGGCTGAATTCACCCGGTTCAGCCAGTCTAGCCCCCAGGTCAAGGCAACGGGCGAGCAACATCTGCATCACAACCGGCCCGCCATGGCCCTGCAATTCAAGCACATCCTCACCGGTAAATGAGTGAGGATCAGGGAAATAGAGCAACAAGCCGCTATCCAATGTACTGCCGTCTTCAGCTTTGAATTCGGCCAGCGTGGCATAACGTGGTTTAGGTGTTTTCCCAGTTAGCGCAAAAGCAAAGGGCAGCAAATTGCTGCCCGATACCCGAATGACGCCAACCCCGCCACGACCTGGGGCCGTGGCGATAGCAGCTATGGTGTCAGCGTGGTCACCATTCACACCTTAGGCCTTAGCGTCATTGGCGGCCTTGCCACCGCCTTCGATCATGCGGGTAATCTGCCACTGCTGGGCAATCGACAGGATGTTGTTAACCACCCAGTAAAGCACCAGACCAGCCGGGAACCAGAGGAACATGACACCAAAAATCAAAGGCATCATCATCATGACTTTAGCTTGAATCGGGTCCGGAGGCGTTGGATTGAGCTTGGTCTGAATGAACATCGAGATGATCATGATGACCGGCAGGATGTAATACGGGTCAGGTGATGCAAGGTCATGAATCCACAAAGTCCAAGGCGCATCACGCATTTCAACCGCGCCAAGCAATACCCAGTAAAGCGCAATGAACACCGGGATCTGAACCAGAATTGGCAAGCAACCACCTAAGGGATTGACCTTCTCCGTCTGGTACATCTTCATCATTTCCTGATTCATCCGTTGCTTGTCATCACCGAAACGCTCTTTTAACTGAGCCAATCGCGGTGTCAGCAGCTTCATCTTGGCCATCGACTTGTAAGAAGCAGCCGACAGCGGGAAGAAAATTGCTTTCAGAATAATGGTGAGTACAACAATCGCCCAACCCCAGTTGCCGACCAGATTATAAATTGCCTGCAGAGCCCAGAAAATCGGGGCTGCCACAACGGTTAGCCAACCATAATCGACCACCAGATCAAGTCCAGGTGCTAGTTCTTTTAGTGCTGCTTGCTCTTGCGGACCGGCATAGAGCGCAACTGAAGTTTCACCTTTACCACCTGGCGCAATTTCAGCAATCGGGACGATCAAACCGGCCTGGAATGCATTACCTGTTTCCAGCTTGCGCATGTAGAACTCGCGCTGTGTTTTTTCTGCAGGCACCCATGCGGAAACAAAATAGTGCTGGACCATCGCCAACCAGCCGTTATCAGCTGTTTTCGTGAACTTCGCATTACCTTTGGCGATATCGCTAAAGTCTATTTTTTGGTATTTGTTAGCTTCGGTATATATCGCCGGGCCAGTAAAGGTTGAGACCATCGCGGTTTCACCTTCTGGCGCAACATCATCTCGTTGCAACTGGAAATAAGCATGAGGGGCAATTGCCTTATCGCTGCCGTTGGCAACTTCCCAAGCAACATTAATCAGATAGCTGCCTCGTTTAAAGGTTAAAACCTTCGTAACTTTCACCCCATTCATTACCTGGGATTCGAGGCGAATCTTCAATTCATTACTGCCCTCAACCATGGTGGTCGGGCCATCGACACGCTTAAATATTGAGCGATGTGTGGGCAAACCTTCGCCAATCAGACCACTTTGTGCCATGTACTGGTGTTTGGCATTAAACAGAACAAAATTCTTGTCCTTGTTGTCATGCTCTTTGTATTTGACCAGCTCCAGCTCAACCAGATCACCGCCTTGTGCAGAAATCGTGGCTTTTAGAATATCGGTATTAACCGTAAAAGTTTCACCTACCGGTGCAATGGCTGAAACAACAGGAACTGCAGCGCCTGGCTTAGCAGTTTGAAGTGATGCCGAAGGCGTCGGTACAGCACTGCCAGTAGTAGTTTTCGCTACCGCATCGGCTGCCGGCTTGGGCTGATTAAATTTCTGCCAACTTTCCCAAAGCATAAAGCTTGAAAAAGTGAAGATCAAAACCAGTATAAGACGTCGAGTGTCCATGAACTGCCTATGTAATCAAACGTACTTCATTCAAGGTACCGGATCGTACCCGCCAGGATGCCAGGGATGACAATGACTAATGCGTTTAACACTTAACCAGCCACCCTTTATTGCACCATATTTCTCTACTGCTTCTACCGCATAAGCCGAGCAACTCGGATAATGACGGCAGCGTTTGCCTAAAAACGGGCTAATTGCATACTGATAAATCTTAAACAGACCTATTAATAGATACTTCATCAGCCTTCTCGCTTAGTTTTTGGCCAGCGAAGTTTTTGTAGCAAACCAACAAAATCACTTGCAATTAATTTGCCATCAAGTTTTCCGGGTTTCACCGCAAGGCGAACCACGAAGTCACAAGGTGGCAAATCTGATCGCATACAACGAAATTGCTCTCGGATGATTCGTTTTAACCTATTACGGTCAACCGATCGCTTGAGCAATTTTTTGCCAACTACCAAACCTAAACGTGCGTCAGTGAATCCCTCAGCTCTTGGTTGATAGTGAAGCATCAGCAGTTTTCCACGAATCGCCTTCCTGAAACCAAAAACGGATGAGAAATCATCCGTTTTTGTCAGGCGATAGCGTCTGGCGAAGGAGTATTCCACCTCGCCGAACGTCTGGCTTATACAGCCAAACGTGTGCGACCTTTGGCGCGACGAGCAGCAATAACTGCACGACCACCCTTGGTGCGCATACGAACCAGGAAGCCATGGGTGCGCTTGCGGCGCACGACCGACGGTTGATACGTGCGTTTCATGTTCTAATCCCTTGATATGCTAAGAAAAACACGTAATTACACCTTGTTTGATAGGGTGCTGTCAAGACTAATTATTTCTTATGGCTGTGGATAAGCTTGTGGATGAAGGGTAGAATCTTGTTTTTCTGGGCATTCAAAAATTGCTCCGAAATACTAAATTTCTTTTTTAAATCAAATAGAAGAACCGCCAGCAATATAGACTGACTGAGCGGGGAGGAGTCTAATTTTAAATGGTCGGTTTTTGGGAATCCTGTCTACTGCGTTTTGAGCAGGAATTGCCCGAACAGCAATTCAACACCTGGATTAAGCCATTGCGGCTTGAAGGTGAAAACGTCGCACTAGAAGAAGGTTTGCGCCTAATTGCGCCAAACAGCTTCATCCTAAAATGGGTTCGCGATCGTTATCTTGCTCGTATTGAAGAATACAGCCGAGAATTTTTTTCAGCTCCAGTGATTGTTTCGTTAGTCATAGGCAACGTTAAATCTGCACCCAATCGAGCCGAAAAAGCCGTTGAAAAAACGGATGACAAGTCAGTTGCAACCACGCCAGTAGTCGAAAGACCAAAGGGCAAAGGTAACAACTACGAAAAATCCCGTTTATTTCAATCGTTTACCTTTGATAACCTGATTGTCGGCAAAGCCAATGATTTAGCACGTGCTGCTGCTGTACAAGTTGCTAACAATCCTGGTGTTGCTTACAACCCACTATTTATTTATGGCGGAGCAGGTTTAGGTAAGACACATCTGATTCATGCAATTGGCAATACGATACTTGCCGAATCACCCGAAAAAATTGTTCGTTATGTTCATGCTGAAGACTATTACTCAGATGTTGTTCGAGCCTATCAGCAAAAGTCTTTTGATACTTTCAAACGAACCTATCGTTCACTCGATGTCTTATTACTCGACGACGTACAGTTTTTCAATGGTAAAAATCGATCTCAAGAAGAATTTTTCTTTCTTTTCAATGCGTTAATTGAAGCTAGAAAGCAAATTATCATAACTTGCGATACATATCCAAAAGATATCAATGGCTTGGATGATCGTCTTGTAACCCGTTTTGATTGGGGTTTGACTGTTCAAATTGAACCTCCCGAACTTGAAATGCGTGTTGCGATCTTGAAAAAGAAAGCTGAAGCTGAGCGGATTTGTCTTGATGATGAAGTTGCCTTTTTCATTGCCAAACATCTGCGTTCAAACGTTCGTGAACTTGAAGGTGCATTGAAAAAAGTACTCGCCTATTCATCATTTCATGGCCGAGTAATTGCACTTGATCTGGCCAAAGAAGCACTAAAAGACATCATTGGTTCAGTACGCAATGTTGGTATGGAAAATATCCAGAAAACGGTTGCGGACTATTACAAAATTAAAGTTGCTGAACTATTTTCAAAAAAACGTACTCGCGCTATTGCTCGTCCTCGTCAGTTGGCAATGTGGTTGTGTCGTGAAGTCACATCACATAGCTACCCAGAAATTGGAGATGCTTTTGGTGGACGAGATCACACAACTGTTATTCATGCTGTAAAAACAATAGACTCATTACGCATAAAGGAGAGTGAACTTAACCATGATCTCCATGTATTGCTTCAAGTATTGAAAAGCTAGCCCTCTGTCTAACAAGTCTGTGGATAGTCTGTATATGGAATGTGAGTTATCTGGGGATTTCCACTTTGTGCGAAAATTGTCCAGAATTCATCCACAGGCAATTCAGAGCTTTTTGCAGAACCAAAAATTGTCGATAACAATATGAATTTAAACATTATTTCGTTTTTATCAACAGACCTGTTCTTGATATAGTTTACTTAGGATTTTTATATATGGTTCTTATCAAAACCCATAGGGACACACTTCTTGCCCCTTTACAGTCAGTTTCGGGAATTGTTGAAAGGCGTCATACATTGCCAATTCTCTCTAACGTGCTGCTTGAAAAGCAGGGCGATAAATTGACTTTATTGGCAACAGACATTGAAATTCAGATTACAACGACTACGCTAGGCGCTGGTGGCGAAGGCGATGGTGCTGTGACTGTTGGTGCACGCAAACTGCAGGAAATCTTGCGTTCATTACCGGATACCAATGAAGTTAGCCTGATTCTCGAAGACAAGCGCTTGCAAGTACGTTCTGGCAAGAGTCGTTTTAGTCTGCAAACTTTACCGGCTGACGATTTTCCGAGAATGACAATTTCAGACGGAGAGTCCAAGCAATTTCAGATCTCTCAAAAAGCATTTCGTCAGCTTTTGGGTAAAACTCAGTTCAGCATGGCAGCTCAAGATGTTCGTTACTATCTGAACGGTTTGCTCTTGCTGGTTGAAGGTAAGGAACTTAAAGCTGTTGCGACTGACGGGCATCGTCTTGCTTTTGCGAGCGTAGAAATTGAAGCTGATCTGCCGCGCCAGGACATTATTCTGCCGCGCAAAACAGTACTTGAATTGAATCGTTTGCTGCTTGATAACGATGAGCCTTTGAATATTGCCCTTACAGCAAATCAGATTCGCTTTAGTTTTGGCTCAGTGGTTTTGGTATCAAAACTGATTGATGGCAAGTTTCCTGACTACGAGCGTGTTGTTCCAGCCACTTTAAAAAATCATGTTTTAGTCGGGCGACAGGCTTTGATGCAAGCTATGCATCGTGCTGCTATTTTGACAAATGAAAAATTTAGGGGCATTCGCGTCATTCTGGGCGAAAATAGCCTGCGGTTGAATGCTGCAAATGCTGAGCAGGAAGAAGCACAGGAAGAGTTAGAGATCCAATATAATGGCGACCCCATTGATGTAGGTTTCAATGTTGGTTACCTGCTTGATGTGCTGAATAATGTTCAAACCGATGAAATTCAATGGAGTTTCAACGATGCAAACTCCAGCGCGCTGATTACTGTACCGGGTAATGAGCGATTTAAGTACGTCATCATGCCAATGCGTATTTAGTTGTTGAATTAAAACAAAAAGTTTCACGTGGAACACAAGTAATGAGCGAAGAAAATAGCCCGCAAGACAGCGCACCGGCTTATGGTGAATCCAGCATTCAAATTCTTGAAGGTTTGGAGGCAGTACGTAAGCGTCCGGGGATGTATATCGGAGACACCTCAGACGGTACCGGTTTGCATCATCTCGTTTTCGAAGTTGTTGATAATTCGATTGATGAGGCGCTAGCGGGCCATTGCGATGACATTTTGGTCACTATTCACACTGATAATTCGATCAGTGTGACTGACAACGGTCGGGGTATCCCGACTGGCGTCAAAATGGATGACAAGCATGAGCCAAAACGGTCGGCCGCTGAAATCGCGCTAACCGAATTACATGCTGGCGGTAAATTTAACCAGAATTCTTACAAGGTTTCCGGTGGTTTGCACGGCGTTGGTGTTTCTTGTGTCAACGCACTTTCCAAATGGTTACGTCTGACTATTCGTCGCGACGGTAAAAAACATACGATGGAGTTTCGTCAAGGTCACGCGATTGATCGCGTCCTTGAAATGCGTGATGGATTTGAAGTTTCTCCGCTAAAAGTGGTTGGTGAAACTGAAAAACGTGGCACAGAAGTTCACTTTTTGGCTGATGATGAAATATTTGAACACATCGAATTTCATTATGAAATTTTGGCCAAACGCCTGCGCGAGCTTTCATTCCTCAACAATGGCGTACGTATTCGCCTGATTGATCAACGTACCGGTAAGGAAGAAGATTTTGCTTTCGCCGGCGGTGTGACCAGCTTCGTTGAATATATCAACCGAACCAAAACCGTACTTCATCCAAATATTTTTACCTCCTCTGGTGAGGCTAAAGTAGGTGATACCGGGGTTACGATCGGTGTCGAAGTGTCAATGCAGTGGAATGATTCGTATCAGGAACAGGTGCTTTGTTTCACCAATAACATTCCTCAATCGGATGGTGGTACCCACCTGACAGGGCTTCGCGCTGCGATGACTCGCGTCATCAACAAGTACATTGAAGAACACGAGATCGCCAAAAAGGCCAAGGTTGAAATTTCTGGCGATGACATGCGCGAAGGCCTGGCATGCGTACTTTCAGTAAAAATGCCTGATCCGAAATTTGCTTCGCAAACCAAGATGAAACTGGTGTCTTCCGAAGCACGTCCAGCGGTTGAAGAAGTTGTAGCGCAAAAATTGACTGATTTTCTACAGGAACGTCCAGTCGATGCAAAAATGATTACCGGCAAAATTGTCGAAGCTTCAAGAGCACGCGAAGCAGCACGTCGGGCTCGCGAATTAACACGTCGTAAAGGTGTGTTGGACGGCATTGGCTTACCCGGAAAACTGGCTGACTGTCAGGAAAAAGATCCTGCACTTTGCGAAATTTACATTGTCGAGGGTGATTCCGCCGGTGGATCAGCCAAGCAAGGTCGCGACCGTAAGTTTCAGGCTATCCTGCCGCTGCGCGGTAAGGTATTGAATGTCGAAAAAGCCCGGTTTGAGAAACTGATTTCAAGCGAGCAGATCGTTACCCTGATTACTGCACTTGGTACGGGTATCGGTAAGGACGAGTTCAAGATTGAAAAGTTACGTTATCACCGCATCATTATCATGACTGACGCGGACGTTGACGGCGCACACATTCGTACCTTGCTGTTGACCTTGCTCTATCGTCAGATGCCTGAGCTGATTGATCGTGGCTATGTTTATATCGCTCAGCCCCCGCTTTACAAAGTTAAGTCCGGCAAGACTGAACGTTATCTGAAAGATGATCAGGATTACCATCAGTTCCTGCTACGAATGGCAATGGATGACTCTAGCCTGATGCCACGCGCCGGTGCCGACGCAATTACCGGCAGTGCGCTTGAGGAATTGGCTCGCTCCTGGTTATTGACCGAAGCAGTAATCGAACGGGTTTCGCATCTGGTTAATCCGGAAGTACTTAAAGCACTGGTTCAGTACAATCTGAAACTTGATTTGAGCGGCGAAGAAAGCACCAAAATCAGTGCTGAATTAGTCGCAAAACATCTGCCGGCAACGATTCGTATTGTGCCGAGATTTGACGATATTCAAGAACGCTGGACGCTTCGTGTTGAACGGATGCACCACGGCAATCTGAAGGTTGGTCTGATCGACGATGATCTATTGCTCTCCGGCGACTTTATGCAGCTCCGTCGTACTGCCGAAATGCTGGCTGATCTGTTTGGGCCAGGCGCTTATATGGCTCGTGGCGAGAAGAAGCAGCTTGTCACCAACTTTGGCGAAGCCATGAAATGGCTACTCAATGAAGTCGAGCGCGGAATCAGCAAGCAACGCTACAAAGGCTTGGGTGAAATGAATCCAAGTCAGCTGTGGGAAACCACAATGGATCCCAAGGTTCGTCGTCTGCTACGAGTTCAAATTGATGATGCGATTGCCGCTGATGAAATTTTCACAACTCTGATGGGCGAATTGGTTGAACCGCGTCGGGCATTCATTGAAACGAATGCCTTGAATGCGCGTATTGATATTTAAGGGACTGTAGGTTCCAGTCTGAGTCTGTATTTTTCCAGTTTTTCTGGATTTAGTTGGATCAAGGAGGCCCTAATCACAGGGCCTTCTTCTTTTCAGTTTCGATGGCTTCTCGGGGTTTGGTAAATGAGACAATTTCGGCGCACTCGTGGAGTTCGCCAATCTCCCTGTAGCAGGCCGTGTTCACCGAGCTTTAGCCGATGCCGAGATGGCTGCCAGCCTTTTGATGCACCTAGCCGATAAGTTGCGGAACAGGTATGGAATTCATAAGGCGACGTATGAATTACTTCGCAACATACAAAGCGTTCCCAAAGCGAAGATCGAACAGGTCTTGGCAAAACATCAAGAGCCTCAGTAGCTGAGCATGAAAAAACCTTTGCTCTACACCTATCGCCGATGCCCATACGCAATGCGAGCAAGAATGGCGCTGTTGGTGGCTGGCGTAGATTTTGATGCGCATGAGGTGTCACTACGAGATAAGCCGCCGGAGATGCTGACGCGCTCACCAAAGGGCTCGGTTCCGGTCATGCTTTTGCCGGATGGCACAGTATTGGAGCAAAGCTGGGACATCATGTGCTGGGCACTGAATAAGCCCGCAACCAAAAGCTGGTGGGAACCAGCTCAGTCAAATACAAATCTGGACTGGCTGGCCAGGAACGATGGTGTATTTAAACACCATCTGGACCGGTACAAATACCCGGAGCGTTACAACGAGACAGATCGGGATGGACATCGTGAAAATGCGCTCACGGTGTTTCTTAGTCCGCTAAACAGCCGGCTTGAACAGAGTAGCTTCCTTGGCGGAAGCGAACCCTGTGCTACCGACTTTGCGCTATTCCCATTTGTCCGGCAATTCGCCGCAGTAGAGCCGGATTGGTTTGCACTGGTGCAACTGCCTGCGCTACAGGCTTGGCTGGCAAACTGGCTTTCAAGCCCCTTGTTTCTGCATTGTATGCACAAACTACCCAACCAAACGACTGTGCGATTTCCATCGCTAGGGCACTAGGCATCGCTGGTATCCTTACGGCCCCTCACAACATAGTTCACGTAATGACTGAGTCAATAGTCGCCTGGATAGCTGCTCAATCACCAGATGTACGGGCCGAGCTAGCGAATCTCATAGATTACCGCCCAGAGCCTGAGTTCACACTATTACTATCGGAGTTATTGCCGGTTGTGCCTTCTTCTGGGCTTGTCGACCTCTATTACGACATTTGGTACTGCATTCCGAGCCGCTTAGCCTTGAGAGTCGCAGTGACGCAGGTACATAACCAGGACGAACTGGTGCAGTACTTGGCGCTTGTCGAGCGAGTGCTCGTTGATGTCGCTTCGTGTGAAGTATTTGAGAGCCAGTTGTCTGATGCGGACGATGTTGAAGAGGTTGTTTTCTGGCTGAAACGTAGATCTGGGTGCTAGCTTGCATGGTGACCGAAAGGTCATCACATCCAGCCCGTTTTACACTTTGCGGCTAGATAGCCATTGATTTATTTGGTTCCACTTTTCAAAATGAGATCGGGAACAACCGTCAGTTTAGTTTGCTGACTGAGCAGTTGAATCCGCTCGCTTAAAGCTTGAGTGAGCTGGATTTGACCTTCGCTATCGACGCGCATGACCATGCCGATATTTAGCTGACGGGCGACATCACGCCAGGCTTCCGGTCCGGCAATAAAAATTGGTTTGGAATTGGCATCTGACAGTGTGCCGGCCTTACTGCCGGACGGAATTAGGATGGTGACTGATTGCGTATGGTCAGCCGGGTAGCCGCTGCGAGGATCGAGCAGGTGAGGGTAGCGCTTGCCATCGACTTCGAAGAAGCGCTGATAGTCGCCGGAAGTACCGATAGCTTCACCATCTGCCAATTCAACCGTGGCCAGTGGGCCGGGTTGGCGGGGGTGTTGGATACCCACCTTCCATTTTCGTCCGGCCTTGTCGCCTAGCGCCATGACGTTGCCGCCAATATTGATCAATGCGTTGTTGATCCCCTGGCTACGCAGAATCGCTGCTGCACGATCCAGTGCGACCCCTTTAAGGTAGCCACCAAAGTCGAGTGCAACATGGCGATTTTTGCTGCTGATTGTATTTCCCTCGATGACCAGATCGGCAATGGAGGGTTTTGTTTTCAGCCAAGCCTTGATTTCATTTTCAGCTGGTAATTCAGCTTTGAATTCGTCGGCCTGAAAGCCCCACAGCTTGATTAGCTGCCCGATACCAGGGTCGAACAGATGATTTCCTTGCGCACTGAGTTCCTGTGCCTCACGGATGTAGTCAGCCAGCTCGGAACTCAAATGCTGCGGTGCACCGGCAGAAATGGCCAAATTTAGTTCTTGCAGTTCCGAGGGTTGCCAGGCGTGAAAAGTGCGATGTAGCCGGTCAAATTCCTGTAGTACAGCGCTGATCGCTTGTCGGCCTAGTTCGGGTTGGTCACTGACGACAATGACTTCAACCCGGGTCCCGAAAACATAGGCCTGTTGTTCTTGTAAGCTTGCCTTTCCGCATGCTGTTAGCAAAAATGCACAGGCAAAAATCAGAAAATGCCGCATGCGTGTTCAATTGCCGTTATGAAAGCACCTGCAGCATCGAAACCGGTTTGTTGACGAATTTCGACCATGCAGGTCGGGCTAGTGACGTTAATTTCAGTCAGGTGGCTGCCAATGACATCAAGCCCGACCAGCATCAAGCCGCGCTTGAATAATATTGGGCCAAGCGTGTTGGCGATTTCGAGGTCGCGGGCTGAAAGCTCATGAGCGACGCCAGTGCCACCGACCGCAAGATTTCCGCGGGTTTCGCCGGCCTTGGGGATGCGCGCTAGGCAGTAGGGAACAGGCTTGCCGGCAATTAGCAGGATACGTTTATCGCCGGCACTGATTTCAGGCAGGTAATGCTGGGCCATGATGGTCCGTTTACCCTCTTGAGTCAGCGTTTCAATGATGACGTTGCGGTTGGGGTCATTCCGATGGACGCGGAAAATCTGGCTGCCGCCCATGCCATCTAATGGCTTTAAAATGACGTCACGTTGCTCGTCAATAAAGTGCTGCAGTTGATGCGCATCACGCGTCACCAGCGTGGCGGTGGTGAATTGGTTGAATTCACTGATCGCGATTTTTTCAGAGTGGTCACGTAGCGCCCGAGGCCTATTGAAGACCTTTACGCCACTGGCTTCAGCCCTTTCAAGTAACCAGGTCGCTGTGATGTACTCAAAATCAAATGGCGGATCCTTGCGCATGATTACTGCGTCGAATTTTTTCAGAGGCACCCATTCACGGCCTGTTTCGCGATACCAGTCGTGATCGTCCGGCCGAAGATGCAGGTGAACGGCTTCGGCAAAGACACCGCCGACGTGATGGCCGGGTTCTGGCCGTCGCCAGCACAGTGTGGCGCAGTCGATAGCGTAAACATCATGGCCATGCTTTTCTGCCGCCCGCATCATCGCAATTGACGAATCTTTCCACGCCTTGAGTTCGCTTAGCGGGTCAAGAATAAAGGCGAGCTTGAGCGATTGGCTGCTGCCACCGAGTAAATGCTTCTCAAAATGGAGTTGCTGGCTCACTGGTTAGCCATAAGATCATCTTCCGGGGCGGTACGCTCCAGTTCAATGGCGGCGGCGAGGCAGGCTAATCGACCGACGACACCGTAGGCGTAGAAGCGATTGGGCGGAGAATCCGGATTGCTTGACCCATAATCGGGGAGATTACAGCCGGTTTCAAAGGCCAATGGCTCGAAATGCATACCCGGCGCGTTGAGGTTTTCATCTTTGCCCCGCCCGGTATGAACGCGGTAGAAGCCGCCGACCACATAGCGATCAATCATATAAATGACTGGTTCAGCAACGGCTTCATTAAGCGTTTCAAAGGAGTGCACACCTTCCTGAATGAGCACTTCGGAGACTTCAAGGCCTTCCTTGACGACGCTCATTTTGTTGCGTTGCTTACGATTTAGCGCAATGACTTCATCTGCATCACGTACCGTCATGACGCCCATGCCGTAGGTTCCGGCGTCCGCTTTGACCACAACATAAGGAGTTTCGTTGATGCCGTATTCCTTGTATTTCTCACGGACGATGTCGAGCACCGCAGCAACATTGGCGGCCAGGCATTCTTCACCCTGACGTTCATGAAAATTGATGCTGCGACATACCGAAAAAGCCGGATTGATTCGCCACGGATCGATGCCGATTTCCTTGGCGAAATCGTTAGCAACCTGATCGTAGGCGGCAAAGTGGTTGGACTTGCGACGTACTGCCCAACCAGCATGGAGCGGCGGGAGAACGACCTGCTCATGCAGGTTTTGTAAAATGGATGGAATGCCTGCAGAGAGGTCATTGTTAAGCAAGATGGCGCAGGGTTCAAAGCCATCGACACCGAGGCGGTTACCCTTGCGAACCAAGGGTTCGAGTATTAGTTGTTGGCCGTTGGGGAGATCGATTGGTGTCGGTTTGGTAATTTCCGGCAGCATAGAGCCGAGGCGGATATTTAGACCGGTTTGACGCAGGATGGTGACCAGTTGGGCGACGTTTTGCAGGTAGAACTGGTTGCGTGTGTGGTTTTCCGGAATTAGCAGCAGGCTGCGGGCATCCGGGCAGAACTTTTCGATAGCGCTCATTGCTGCCTGAACGCAGAGCGGCAAAAATGCGGAGTTCAGGTTGTTGAAACCGCCGGGATAGAGGTTGGTATCTACCGGGGCAAGTTTGAAGCCGGCGTTGCGTAGATCGCACGACGAGTAGAACGGCGGTGTGTGTTCTTGCCATTGGCCGCGCAGCCAGTGTTCAATTTGTGCGCTGTTATCGAGGAAATGTCGCTCGAGTTCAAGAATAGGCCCGGAAAGGGCGGTTGTCAGGTGGGGAACCATTTGCTGTCTCGATGCCTTGAAGGCGAGTGATTGTTGGCCGGAATCTTACACCGCAGTGCACAAAAATGGGCTACCGAATCACAGGCAAGGCGTTGAAAACAGGTAAAATTCGCCCCTTCGTTTTACCGTTATTGACCAGATTGGAATCGCCGTGCTTGTCGCCGCCAATATCACCATGCAGTTCGGGGCTAAACCCCTTTTTGAGAATGTTAACGTCAAATTCGGCGAAGGTTATCGCTATGGTTTGATCGGTGCCAACGGCGCGGGTAAATCGACCTTCATGAAGATTCTGTGCGGCGCGCTGGAGCCTTCCGGTGGAAATGTCTCGAAGGAAAAATACGAGCGCATGTCGTATCTCCGCCAGGACCAGTTCGGCTACGAAGATATTCGTGTGCTTGATGTGGTGTTGATGGGCCATGAGGAAATGTGGGCTTGCATGAGCGAAAAGGATGCGATTTACGCCAATCCGGACGCCACTGAAGACGACTACATGCATGCCGCCGAGCTTGAGTCGAAATTTGCCGAATATGACGGGTACACCGCAGAATCGCGGGCTGGTGAACTGCTGATGGGGGTTGGTATTCCTATTGAGCAACACAATGGCCCAATGAGCGAGGTTGCGCCGGGTTGGAAGCTGCGTGTTCTGCTTTGCCAGGCCTTGTTCGCAAATCCGGATATCCTGCTGCTCGACGAGCCAACCAATAACCTCGATATCAACACCATCCGCTGGCTCGAAGATGTGCTGAATAATCGTGACTCAACGATGATCATCATTTCCCACGATCGTCACTTCCTGAATCAGGTTTGTACCCACATGGCGGACCTCGATTACGGCAAGATTACGACCTATGCGGGTAACTACGATGACTTCATGGAGGCTTCGCAACAGGCCCGTGAGCGTTTATCGAAAGCCAATGCCAAGGCTAAGGAACAGATCGCTGATTTGCAGACCTTTGTTCGCCGCTTCTCGGCGAATGCTTCGAAGGCCAAACAGGCGACCAGCCGGGTTAAATTGATCGAAAAACTCAAGCCGGAAGACGTCAAGCCTTCCTCGCGTCAGTATCCGTGGATTCGTTTTGATTATGACGAGAAGGCCAAGCTGCACCGTCAAGCCGTCGAGGTCGAGAATCTGTCCTTTGCTTACGAAGGCTCGGATCGCAAGATTTTCAACAACCTCAGTTTCTCGATCAATGCAGGTGAACGTGTTGCTGTGATCGGTGAAAACGGTGTCGGTAAGACCACCTTGCTCAGGTTGTTGATGGGTGAATTGCAGCCGCAGTTTGGTTCGATTAAATGGGCTGAGAAGGCCAAGCCGGGTTATTACTCGCAGGATCACTCAGCATTGTTTCAATCAGACACTAATTTGACCGACTGGATCGCTGGCTATGTCCGCGAGGGTGGTTACGAAGGTGGGGATGTTGAAACCTTGATTCGTGGCACCTTGGGACGTTTACTGTTCTCTGGTGACGATGTCAAAAAGGCGGTCAAGGTCATTTCCGGAGGTGAGCAGGGCCGCATGTTGTTCGGCAAGTTGATGCTCCTTCATTCAAACGTTCTGATCATGGACGAGCCGACCAACCACCTCGACATGGAATCAATCGAGTCGCTGAATAGCGGTCTGGAAAAATTCCCCGGGACGCTGGTTTTTGTTTCGCACGACCGTGAGTTTGTTTCATCACTCTCAACCCGGGTTTTCGAGGTCAAGAGTGATGGTAAGGTCGTTGATTACCTCGGTGGGTATGAGGATTACTTAGCTAGCCAAGGGGTCAATTAAACCGGATTGATTTTTGCCCTTTTGGGCTGTGCACCGTAGCAAAGGCCGGAACGTTTCGCTTCCGGCCTTTTTTATGTCCTTGACCCGTCCTAAATTGAGTTGACACCTTTTCATAAAGAAAAGGGGAAGTCAGA
>CAYRBE010000009.1:23864-26210 GCA_964422345.1 uncultured Dechloromonas sp. | reverse complement strand
GCTCACCGCGTAAATCAGCGCATTGGCCGTGCCACTCCTGCTCCATTATTTTGGGGAGGCGGTGAATGACGACATTCAGGAAGCTGCCAACGCAGAGACCGAGTAGGCCGCACAGAAAGGGGAGGTCAATCATTTTTTTGATTATCCACCGACGATGGCGCCCATCTTGAATATGGGTAGGTACATAGCGACGACCATGCCGCCGATTAATACACCAAGGACAACCATGATTACCGGTTCCATTAGGGCAGACAAGCCGTCAACAGCTGTGTCTACCTCTTCTTCAAAGAAGTCAGCAACCTTGGAGAGCATTGAGTCAAGAGACCCTGACTCTTCGCCAATCGCAACCATTTGGGTAACCATATTAGGAAATAGGTTTGCATTTTGCATTGAAACAGTCAGGCTGGTGCCGGTAGATACTTCACTTTGAATTTGGCGGGTTCCCATTTTAAAAACGTTATTGCCAGCAGCTCCTCCCACTGATTCGAGTGCTTCAACTAATGGGACACCAGCAGCAAACATAGTAGCAAGCGTTCGAGTCCAGCGGGCAATGACTGCCTTTTTGATAATGGGGCCGAAAATTGGTGCTTTTAATAGCAGTCTGTCCATCGCGAACTGGATTTTTTCTGATCGCTTCCAGCTATAAAAGAAAGCGTAAAACCCACCACCGATCCCTCCGAAGATTGCCCACCAGTAAGAGACAAAAAAGTCAGAAATGGCAATGACAACGAGGGTCGGTGCAGGAAGGGCTGCACCAAACGAAGAAAACGTTTCCTTAAAGGCCGGGATAACAAAAATCATGATAACTGCGGTGATGATGAAAGCCACGCTGATGATGGCAATTGGATAGGTTAAGGCTGATTTAATTTTGCCTTTGATCGCAATCATTTTTTCTTTGTAGGTTGCGAGGCGATCAAGTAGCGTGTCTAAAATACCAGCTTGTTCGCCAGCTCCAACGAGATTGCAGTAAAGAGCATCAAAATACAGGGGGTATTTCCGGAAAGCCTGTGAAAGCGAACTGCCCGTTTCGACATCAGCTTTGATGTCCAATAGTAGTTTTCCGACCGCAGGGTTGTCGTGGCCGCGCCCGACAATGTCAAATGATTGCAATAATGGCACGCCCGCTTTCATCATTGTTGCCAACTGACGGGTGAATAGAGCGATATCCTTTTCTGTGACTTTTCCCCCCATTTTGAAACCCACTTTTTTAACTGATGGGCTGGAAATTCCTTGTCTGCGTAGGGTGGTTTGTACAACAGCTACACTAGCAGCGCGCATTTCACCTCGTACGGTTTTTCCATCCTTATTCTTGCCTTCCCAAAGGAAGTTGGTCTCCTTGGTGCTGGATGCTCTTGGTTTTTTTGCGGTCGCCATGTGCGTTTCCTGTAATTAAGCGTTGGTCGTGCTTAAGACTTCTTCGAGTGAGGTTAAGCCTTGCTTTGCCTTGAGGAGGCCGGATTCGCGAAGGTCTTTGATACCTTCTTTTTTGGATTGAACGGTAAGGTCAAGTGCATTTGCGCCACTCAAGACCATGCGCTGCATTTCTTCAGAGATCGGCATGACCTGATAAATGCCGACACGACCTTTGTAGCCTGACCCTTTGCATCTTTCACAGCCGCCTGGTCCGTATAACGTCCAACTGCCATCAAGCTCTTCTTGTTTGTATCCAGCATCAAGAAGCGCTTGATTGGGAAGGGTGATTGGTTTTTTGCAATTACATAAACGTCTAGCCAGGCGTTGTGCTGTTATTAGCAAAATGCTAGAGGCGATATTGAATGTTGGGATGCCCATGTTCATTAGACGGGTTAAGGTCTGGGGGGCATCGTTGGTGTGCAGGGTAGAGAGTACTAGGTGGCCGGTCTGTGCAGCCTTGATGGCGATTTCGGCTGTTTCTATGTCACGAATCTCGCCGACCATGATGATATCCGGGTCTTGCCGCAAAAAAGCTTTCAGTGCGATGGGGAAGGTGAGTCCAGCTTTGTCGTCAATATTTACCTGATTTATACCGGGCAAGTTGATTTCGGCCGGATCTTCAGCGGTAGAAATATTAATATCGTCTTTGTTTAGGATATTCAGGCAGGTGTAGAGGGATACAGTTTTGCCTGAACCGGTTGGCCCGGTCACCAGAACCATGCCGTATGGACGGCTGACAGCCTCAAGTAGTGCTGCTTTTTGTTCTGGCTCGTAGCCTAGTGCTTCAATGCCGAGTGTGGCGGAACTGGGGTCAAGAATACGCAGCACAATCTTCTCGCCCTGCAGGGTGGGCATGGTGCTGACCCGGAAGTCTATGGCGCGATTTTTCGAGAGTATCAAGCGCATCCTGCCGTCTTGTGGGACGCGTTTTTC
>CAYRBE010000009.1:2211-23764 GCA_964422345.1 uncultured Dechloromonas sp. | reverse complement strand
AGAAAGTCGAGGTTGATGTCGTCGCCAGCAAGATTCTTCAGTGATTCGGCTGCGGTCTCTGAAAACTTAGCAACCAAGGGTGCCAGTTTGGTCTGCTCGACGACAATTGGGTCAACCGTCAGGCCGGTTTGGAAGCGGATTTCGTCAAGCGCACGGAGGTTTGTCGGGTCAGCAATGGCTACTGAGAGCCGGTTGCCTCGCTTGTTGAGTGGAATAACCTTGTGCGTCGCGATGAGCTTTCGATCAATTGCATTTTCTGGAATATGCGCTTCATCAAACGCAGCAAGGTCGAGCAGCGGGTAGCCAAAAGTGTCAGAAATAAAACGGGCAATCGAGATCGACGATGCCTTTTGGCTGATGATGATTTGTTCAATCAGCGAAATTTTTGCGCTATTGGCTTGGGTTAACAGCTGCTCGGCTTCTACCTCTTTAAGTTGCCCCGCTTGCACAAGTGCGCGGGCCAAGCCACTAAGGGGAGTGTTCTGAGGGGTCGCAGCCATTGATTATCATCAAATGATGTTTAGATCGCCTGATGATGCTACGCAGAGGCAAGTTTGTAAAGCGTCTGATTTTGTTGTCAGGCCGGCATTCAGGGGAGTTTTCCTACCGCGACCAGTCGGGACTTCAATTGGTTTGGAGAAATCCAAATTAGCTGGTCGTTAAAGTCGCCACTTTGGGTACGCGAAACGAAGGTCAAGGTGGCATTAGCATTTTCATCTTCATCGCTGGCAGCGACCGCCAGTTTGCTGCCATCGGTGGTGTAGGCGCCAGCACCTAAGGGGCCGTGGCTAACGACAACTGCGGCAAGGTCAGCGGCAATATTGCTGCCGCTTGCTGCCGTCGCTTTGACGTTTGCAGTGCCTGAGTTGTCTGGTGGTACGCCAGTTTCAAGTGTGAAACTGGCAAGTGCTGGGGCGACGATAGGCTGGGTGAATTTTGCGCTGGCGAAATAGGTGAATCGCTGCCCCCATGGGTCAATTTCTGGAAGGCCAAGGCTCGCCCAAGGCAATACCCCATGTGTCAAATTGCACGCTGTGTTGATGTTCGGGCGGTCTTCCTGCCCGGCGTTCGCGTTTGTGTTCGGTAGGGTCGGGATGGCAGGGCAGGGTAGGCGCCCGTTGGTGATGGCAAAGGCCAATAGGGCTTCTTTGATGCTATCGAGTTGGCGTTGTACTTCCTGATTGGATGTGACATCCCGTTGCGCTGACAAGCCGAGTAATAGTCCGCTCGAAAGGAGGGCGACGATAACCAGAACGACAGTCAGTTCAACGAGTGAAAACCCCGCGTGTTGTGGGAGGCTGCGGTTCATGAATGGGTTCAGTAGGCTAGACGGTCGTTAAATGTACTAGAAACGGGTTTCGAGATGAATCCTGTTACGGGTGTTAAAGCTTGGCCTTCACGTGAAGCATCGGCATTACTGCCTTCCAGGAAGTTGCTAATTGTAAGGGTGCCATGGTTTTGCCCGGTAAGTGCTTTGCCGGCAGCAATGCTGACTACACGGTAGCTGCCACTCCCGTTGACGGTGAGTTTTCCAGCGGTTGCCATGAGCGGCGCACCAATTTGATAGAAGACAGTATTTGCCCACTGGTTGTTTGACCACCAGGTTGCTTTGCTTGGGAGAAGGAAATCGCAGCGGCTTGCTAGCCAGATTAAAGGGCCGGCGCTGGCTGTTGTGGAGGAAAGGTCGTTGCCGAGGGTATTGGCCTGGGTTAGCAGACTATTGACCAAGGCGGTTGTTTCAGCAAGGGCCGTTATGGCAGCTGTTTGATTTGCCGCATTTGGGGTGTCGATATAGCTTTGCAAGAGTTCTGCTGATTCGCCTTTGCCGGTGACGCTGCTGAGTGCATTACCTGCTGCTGAGTAGGCTGAGCTACTTAATGCATTCACTGTGGTGACGTCGGTCGTACTGGGGACGGGGGCAGCTTTTGCTTGGGGGGCAACAGCCGTGGCATTTTCAGTAATGGATTTTGCCCAAATATCGATGTGCACCGTAGCATTGCTCAGTGTCTGAGCGTAAGGGGTAATTGTGCTTTGCCGTGGCCTAGGGGTGGCAGTATCTTGGCTAGTAAAGTCACTACGGGCGGTTTGATAAGTGGCTAATGCCGCTTTGAGGCTGGTACGACTGACGTTGTTGTCAATGAGTTCATTGACTGCGATTGCTGCCGCTAAGGCCTTGATATCGTTGAGTGCGTTTGTGGTGGCGCTATCAATCAGCGCATAGCTCAGAGGGCTCGCTTTTAAGGCATCGCTCGCCGTGGTGAGGGAGTTTGAGGCGGAGGTTTTAGCGGCAACGATGGCGGCTCCACCCTTTTGGATCGCGTCAACGGATTTTTTGGTGCTGCTCAGTGAGGTCAGTAGTGTCGCTGCATCTGCCGGGGTTTGTGTGGTTTTGAGTTTGGAATTCAGGCTTTCCAGCGGTGGGACATAATCGCTTACATGTCCTGACAGAATGTTCATCCGGGTGTTGTCAACGCTGGTTAAAAGCTGGCTGGCAGCATCCTTTAATGCGCTGGCTGCGTTTTGTGCAGCTAAAAGTAGCGCAGCGTCAGCGGGGAGGGTAAGTGAGGCATTTGCAGCAGCAACTGCAATGCTGGCTGCTGTATTGGCTGGTGTCAGATAAGCATTAATGTCGCTACGTGGCGTCGAGGTTGCGTTCAGTAAGGATTGAATTGCCGTGGCTTGGGTTTTTAGCGATGCAGCATCAGAACTTGAAATGAGGTTGGCATTGCGTCGTTTTAGCTCCCAAGGAAATACATCAATACCGGTGTCGCCAAGTTGGGTGATCAAGCTATCGAGTGTGCTGTCAGTTAGCGTTGGGTCGCTCAGGCTGCGTATTGTTGTTCCTTCGCTGCGGCTGATTCGACCGTTCGCGGCGGATGTGCTCACTGAGTTCTGGATGTCGAGTATTTTGGTACGGACATCGTCGGAAAGCTGTTTGACTTTGTTGAAGGCTGTATACATCGCATCAAAAAGATTGCGCGCTTCAAGGATGTTTTGTGCCTGAGCGTTTAGTGCCGTGAGTTGCTTGTTGGCATCTGCAGCGTTGGCGATAGCCTGTTCTCCTTCGGTCAGCTTGGTTATGCTGGCTTTGAGTTGAGCATCGAGTCCACTGCTTGGTTGCGTGCTTGGTACCCGACCAAAGAGTGTGTTCGTGTTGCCTTGGAACGCGGTGCTGGTGATCGGGGCCGGCCAGGGGTAACGCTTGTCTGTATTGGCTGCCGAGGAGGCGTGCTGGGCCAAGCAACTGTTAATTTCGTTAGCGACGCGCTTTTCAACCGCGGCCATCAGTTCTTGGCGGGTAATAACGAGTACGACATCATTGAAGGTGGCGCTTTGCGGACCGGTGACGTAAATGTTGTCGTTACCGTTGCCATTTTCTCCGTCGAGGTAGTCAGATAGAGTGTTTGAGGGCCGGTTTTGTCCGGCGAGTGCGCCTCGCGGTGCGATGATCAGGGCGGCAATGTCAGTGTTGCCATCTACGGTTAGTCCGGTTGCGGTATCGCTGTTGATTGGGTGGGCGCTACTGTGGTTCCTGAGTCCAGGGGCAATGACGTACCACAGCCTAGTGCTGGAGTCGTCGACTAGTTCGGGAAGATCAAGGGGGGAAATCCACGGCAACCAGCCGACATTCGAAGGGCAGTTGTTCGTAGCAAAAAAATCCCCTTTACCGTCTGCTGGACTTAAATCAGGGCACGGTAAACTTCCCGGTCGCTCATCATTGACCACCGCATAGGCAATTAGCGCTTCTTTGGCTCGCGCCATGGTGCTAGATAAGGTGACCTGTTGTTGCGGTTTGTTGAGCTGCAGGTTGGCGCTACGGTAAAAAGATAGCCCGCCCGCCATGATCAGCGTGAGCAGCACCATCCAGAGTGCAACGCCCCTTTGTCGTGAAAGTGGGGCGGGATGTTTCATTTTGCTGAACCACCTGGTTTTATGACGATGCTGCCTCCGCCAAGCAGGCTTTGCCGCTCGCCAGTGCCGGGGTGGTAGGTGTCACCGATCGGAACACGTTGAGGTGACCCCGGGGTGTTCCAATTGGCTTCGCCATTGACCCAACGAACACTGCTGCCGTTGCTGCGGCGGATCTCGCCATTGAAGGTCTGGCTGGATTCGTTTGCCTGAAAATTATTGTTTTGCAAGCGCTGACGATCAAGCATGGCGCGTTGCTGCGGGGTCAGAAACAAGCGGCCAAGCGGTTCCTGTTCTGCCTGAGCGAGTCCGTGGCAGAGTGTTAATAGGATGAGCGTAAAAACTGCGAGTTGTTTCATTTTTTGCCGGTTGATCGACGTACCGTAACCCATTGCAATTCACATTCTGCGCCTAATTGAGCGAGTCCGTCACGCACATCGCCGCTTCGGGTTATGGGTGTTAGTTTGCAGGCGCGAACTAACACCAGCGCACTGGCTTCTTTTTGTATGCGAGTGAGGAAATTTAACAAATCCTGTTCGTGGAGTAGACGAAGTTGCAAGCGCATGGGGCTGGCAAAGTAGGCAAATGCAGCGCCGTCGACGGAGTCCAGCGGAATCTGTGCGCCAAACTCGTAAGTCATGCCAGGGAGACGCATCTCAAGCTGGGTGCTGCGCAGCATTTCGGTCCAGTCCAGACGTTTTTCCTCGCCAGCCATGCCACTGTTTTGCATCTGCTGAAAGATTTGGGCTTTTTCTTTTAGCTCTTGTTCTTCGGTGCGAACTTGACGCAGGCGTTGCTCAACTTGGTTTTTGCTGGCATTGGCGGCTTTGTTTTCACGACTCGACTTTTCAGCCAAGCCCATGCTCCACCATGCCAGCACGCCGGCGATTGCCAGCATTACCAACATGCTGATGAGTGGGATCTGTAATTTGACCAAGTCTTTTTGGCTGAAGGTCATGGTGTGATTTTTCTGCTGACTTCAAGCGCAAATGAGCGTGGCTGCATGCCTTCATCTTCATTGTCGCCGCCACGCAAAGCGCGGCCTGATTCCATGTCGAAAGGCTGTTGAGTCACGGTGACGGAAAATGCCGGGTCGTTGCCGAGTAATTTGACGAATTGATCGAAGGTGGAAAGCATGGACCTGGCTGTGGCATTGCGTTCCGGGTGCACTTTTCCGCGAATGAGTGTGGTTTCAGTGTCGCCTGTGAGGGCTGCTGTGGCTAAGGAAGTAGCCCCTGGTGCTACGACCATAGAACCAACTGCTGGCCCTAGGGTGGACAGCCCAGAACGGCCAATTTTCCATTCAAGGCTGTCGAGTGTGATCGATGGTATTTGGTTGAGGGCTCGCCCGATATTGCGGTAGGCGGTGCCCGGTTGGCGTTGTTGTTGGCTGAGGTCGGCATGGCGGGCGGTCAGCCGGCGCAGGGTGTCATTGTCGATCCCTAGCTGCGGGAAAGTGGCTGAAATTTCACGATAACGCCAGTTGCTTTCTGCTTCAGCGGCAATGAAGGCCTGAGTTTCCTGGCCGAGGCTGTAGACCTGATAAAGCTCCTTTGCCGAAAACAGGGCGCTGCCGAGCAGGGTAACGATCCCGGTAGCAATAATGGCGCGGCGAATCTGTGAAAGGCGGAAATCGTGACGATGCTTTTCACCGGCAAATTGCTGGCGGGGTGCCGCAGTGGCCAATAAGTGAAGAAATAGCAACTCACTATGCTGATCTTCTGGCGGCGTGTGCAAGCCAATTTTCTTGGCTGCATCATGGCAGTCGATCACAGTGAAGCTAAGTTGCGGCCGCTCGGGCAGGCTCTCTTCAATGGCTGACAGGGTTTTCGGGTGGGCAATGATGAATACGGGTAGTTGCTCACCCTGCGTAACCAAACGTTGGCCCAACAAGTATTGGTGGAGCTTGCCTGTTTCTGTTGAAAAACTGCTGGCGATGCCAGCAATGCTGCTGTCGTGCACCGGTGCCATACGAGAAAAAAGCGTATGGCCATCCACTAGATAGCTCTCTCGAATTGAGTGTTCCTGTTGGGTTAGCAACAGGCAACGAGCATTGTTGAAGCCTATTTTCTTGAGCAATAAACCACTTAGCTGGGCGATGCTGTATATCCCGGTTAGGGGAATGCTTGCATCATTGATGCGCTGGGTCCAAGGCTCGACCAAGGCTGGATTGGTGAGTGCCGAGATCAGGACTCTTTCATTCTTGCGCTTGAGTTTTTCGTAGCCGAGAGAAAGGCTCATTGCCAATGGCGAACCCAAAAAATGCTGGCCGACTTTGCGTGTGATCAGCGCTTGTCGGTCATTCCCCTGCAAGTAAGGAATGGTTTCGACCACATGGCCCTCTTCTGCAAGATTGACCAGTAGTGAATACTCACATTTTGTTTTGTTCTGAACGTATTGGGAAAAGAACCCGAGACCACTTTCGTCAGTGCTAAAGCTTTCATCAAGCGCGAGCCGGTTATGCTGCCAGACGTAGACAGATAAGCGTTGGGCGTCGAGGTAGAGGAAGTAGCGGGTGGTCACGTTTTAATCTTGCTGATGACGTCGTAAATTGGGCCGATGACTGACAGCATAATCCAGCCCAGCAAAGCGCCCATGAAAAGTGTCAATGCAGGTTCAATCATCGCTTGAGCCCTGCCGACCGACTCCTTGACATCGCGGGTGTAAAAATAGCTGACGTTGAGTAGTGCCTTGTCGAGTCCGCCAGTATTTTCACCCACACGCAGCATGCGGACAACCAGCGGTGGGAACATGCCGACATCGTGAAAAGCCCCGGCCACATTGCGACCTTCACGAATGGAGAGTTCGACCCGCTCCAGTGCTTTTCTCACCGCTAGATTGCCGACGATGTGCTGGGTCGTTTTGATCGACTCAAGAATGGGAATACCTGAGGCATAGAGCATGGCGAATGTGTTCGCAAAGCGCGAGAGAATGATCTTCTTCAGTATAGGTCCGATCACTGGTAAGCGCAGTTTCATGTCATCCATTTGCAAGCGGGCAATCGGGTTGCTGTGTACGAATGCGTAAAGACCACCAAAGATCAGAATCGGCGCTAATAAAAACAGAAACCAGTAATTGACTAGCAGATCCGAAATGAAAAACAGGATCTGGGTATGCATGGGCAGCGTTTGGCCCATGTTTTTTACGAACATCTTGAGCTGCGGCACCATGTAAATCATCAGGAAAAATGTTGCGGTCAGCACAATGGTTGCAACGAATGCCGGGTACATCAGTAATTTTTTAGTGTGGGAGCCGAGCTCGTCTTCCCACTTCAGTGATTCGGTCAGGCTGACCAAAACCTCCGGGAGCTGTCCGCTGGCTTCACCGGCCCGAATCAGGTTGACGAAAACCTGGCTGAATACATTCGGGTGGGTACTCATTGATTCCGAGAGTGTCTGGCCGCCTTCGATGCTTTCGATCAGCCCGGCGATGACTTCACGAAAACGTGGGTGCTCAATCGAATCCCTAAGGTCGGTTAAGCCCTCAAGAATGGGTACGCCGGCTCTCGTTAATTGTTCGAGGTGAAAGCAAAAGTTGATCAGCTCCGGGCGGGGAACTGTTTGCTTGCCAAACAAGGCCTTCTGCTGGAGCTGAGTCCCGGTGACGAGATCAAGCTCCATCCGTTTGAGGCGCATCTCCAGGTCGATCAGGTTGATCGCATCGAGCCGCCCATAGATCATTCTGCCTTCGACGCTGACTGCTTTGTAGTCGAAAAGCATGATTACATCCGGTCGGTCAGGTCGACAACACGAGCCAGTTCTTCAAGCGACGTGGTGCCATTAAGGACACGGCGCAGGCCATCGTCGGCCAATGTACTGAAGCCTTGGAGCAGGGCTTTGTTACGTATTTCGTGCGTCGTTGCGCGGCGGGCGATCAGTTCATCAATGCTGGCGTCGACGCGGAGCAGTTCCATGATTGCAATACGGCCCTTGTAGCCACGAAAGTCGCAGATTTCGCATCCTGTAGGCTTGTACAACACTTGTTTTGGACCATCGGTTGAGGCGCCGATTAAGTGCAACTCGTGCGCTTCGGCGTGGTAGGGGGATTTGCAGTGGTCACAAAGGCGCCGAATCAGGCGCTGGGCGACGATACCGATGATGTTCCCGGCCATTACGTCAGGCAGTACGCCAATATCGAGCAGGCGGGGAATGGCACCAATCGCTGAATTGGTGTGCAGCGTGGTGTATACCTGATGCCCGGTCATCGCAGCGCGGAAGGCCATTTCTGCCGTTTCGGCATCTCGGACCTCACCAACCAGAATAACGTCCGGATCCTGACGCATCATTGAGCGGATGCCGTTTGCAAAGTCGAGCTTGGCGCTGTCGGCAACGGATGTCTGGCGAACGAGTGCCATTGGGTATTCGACTGGATCCTCGAGGGTCATAATGTGTATGCCCTCGGCGTTGATATGGTTGAGTACCGAGTACAGCGTTGTCGTTTTGCCACTGCCGGTCGGGCCGGTGACCAGAATGATGCCTTCAGGACGGGCGATCATTAGCTTGAGTTGGTAGAGATGCTCTTCGCTCAAGCCCAGATTTTCCAGCGGCACGATACCTTTTTGCCGGTCAAGAATACGCAGGACGATGTTTTCGCCATGAATCGTCGGTTGGCTGGCCACCCGGAAATCGACTGCACGGCCGGAAATGCTGAGTCCAATCCGGCCATCTTGTGGGGCGCGCATTTCGGCGATATTCATCCCGGAAAGCACTTTGATTCGGACCGTCATCGCGGGCCAGTAGGATTTATGCAGGGCACGAATCTGCCGCAGCATGCCGTCGATACGGTATCGGATGCGCAGGAAGTTGGCTTCGGGTTCGAAATGGATGTCCGAGGCTTCTTTTTTGACCGCATCAGTCAAGATTGAATCAATTAGCCTGACCACCGGCTGGCTGTATTCGTCATCCGACGCTGAGAGACTTTTCCAGTCGATTTCGCCGGTTTCAATTTCGTGCAGGATGCCATCAATCGACAGCTCGTAGCCGTAATACTGGTCGATTGCCCGATCAATTTCCGACTCGCCGGCGAGCAGGGTGTCAATCTCTACACCTTCATTGAGCAAGGCGCGCACACGGTCGAGGCCGACGATCTCGTTGATGTCTGAGATGGCCAGCGTCAGCCGGTTTTTTGCTTGACTGAAATCGAGAGGGAGCAGGTGATAGCGTTTGGCAAGGTCACGCGGAACAAACTTGAGCGCATCTGGGTCGATGACCGCGTGCTTGAGATCAATGCTTTGCTTGCCAAGACTTTCGGACAGGGCTTGGCGTAGCGTGGCTTCAGAAACAAAACCTAATGAAACCAGAAGCTTACCGATGGGCTGGTTAAGCTTCATCTGCTCCAGTAGTGCAATCCGCAACTGGTCTTCCGAAAGGATGCCTTCGGAGATCAGAATCTGGCCGAGTGGCCGGTGCTGGAGTGGTGAAGTACTCATCTGACGTTTGCGGTCTGTAAATTATTCAGGCGTCGTTGAATCTGTTCGCGGTCAAATGCTGCTGGGCGTTTGTGGGCTGCCTCAAGGGCAAGACGGTAGTGCTGCGCGGCCAATTTGTTTTGCCGCATATGATCAAGACTGACCGCGAGATTAAACAGATAGTCCGGATGATCTGGTTCTGCCGCAACTGCATTGAAAAAAGCTTGCTGGGCTTCAGACCAGCGACTCTGGCGGGAGTAAAGGTTACCTAAAGCGAAATTGAGCGGGGCTGACTCAGGTTGGGTAGAGAGTAAAATTTTGAGGCGGCTTTCCGTGGTCAGCGGGTCGGCTGCCGCACTGGCGCCACTCAAGGCTGCCGCTTGTGATGCGGGGTCGGCAGGGTTGGCAACGAGTGCTCTTTGGTTAAAGCGGTCGGCATCGTCGAAACGCCCCTGTTTTTGTGCGATGGCAGCTAAGGCGAGCAAGGCATCCGTATTGTTAGGGTCGCGTTGCAGAGCCTTTTCGTAGCTGGTTCTGGCCGAATCAAGTTCGCGGTTTTGGATATGTCCATGCGCTTGCACCAGGTTTTCATCGGGAACTGGTTTGGTTTTGGTTAACCGGATTGGACCACCCGCTTCTTCATCATAGTGCGGTGCAGCTTGGCGCCGTGGCGGCGGTTCAGCAGTTTGGTACGCGGGATACTGATTCTCGCTCGCTGCACCGGGCGTTGCGGTCACTACCCGGGCTGATGCTACGGTGGACGGGCTGTTTTGAGCAAAAACCGTGGCCGAGGGTTGGGTGGTTGGTAGGGCGGGTAACGTTGCCGGAGGATTTGCAGCCGGGGGATTGGTTGGTTGGCGGATGGTTTGATTGGCGAGTTGATTGCCACCCATGGCATTCAACTGATAGGCGACATAACCGCCAATCGCTAGTCCGGCGATCGTTAGAGTACCGAGAGCCAGCCATAACTTGGTTTTCTTTTGCTGGGGCTCAGGCTCTTTTGCGGCAAACGCATTGCGAACAGCTTCGCGCGTTTTTTGCTGGTCGATTGGTTCTTTATTTTGTGGTGCAGGAGTGACTGGTGGGGGGGGGATGCGCTGCGCAGTATCCTGAGAGTTGGCCAAGTCTGCATCAACCGCCTCGATATGCGTGGCCAGATCGGGTAACGGATTAGGTGCCGGTTGAGCCTGAACCGCGTTGATCGGCTCAAGTTGAAGCCTGTCCTCGCTATGTGGCTTTTCGCCACCAAGCATTGATCGTGCAGCATCCTGCTTGCTGGATTCTGCACGTTTCAGGGCGTCCATTAACAGGCTCATTGTCGTTACTCAGCGACTCGGCAAAATATTGAACGGTTGAGCTTCGTTGGTCTGACTGAAGAAGTCATCCCCTGGTAGTTGTGAGCGCAGTTTGCTGTAATCGCCATTCAGGCTGGGGTCGCGGATGATGATGGGGCGCAGAAAAATAACCAGTTCTGATTTTTTCGATGAGTTATTGCGGGTATTGAATGCCTCGCCAACAATCGGTAATTGACCAAGCCCGGGGACGCGCCCGGTCTGCCAGTTGATGCTGTCTTCCATTAGCCCGCCCAGTACGGCGATTTCTCCATTGCTGACACGCATGACCGATTCAATTTCACGGGTGCGAATTTGTGGCACATAGTTTTTAACGCCAGCCGGAATGCTCGGGTTGGGGTCTTCCTTAAGTTCGGAAATGCTCGAAATGGTCGGGCGTACATTGAGAATGACCGAGTCGTTATCACTGATTTGCGCTGTCACTGTCATTACCAGACCGACCGATACTGATTGAGGCGTGGTGGTCACGGCGACTGTGGTGCCGACATTAGCGGTTGAGGTGGTGTCAGCCTTGACGTTGAAATAGACAAAGTTCTCAACCACTTTAAGTAGTGCGGTCTGGTTATTGAGAACTGAGAGGCGTGGGCTGGAAAGTACTTTGGCCGTACCGAAGGCCTGGAGCAGGTCAACAGCAGACAGAATATTAAATGTCGCGCCTACGTTTTTATAGGCCATTGTGAAAGGGGTAACTGCGTTGCCGATATTGCTGCTCACAGCGGCTGGTTTGATCGAGAAACCGGCACCTCTTTCACCATCATTCATTACCTTGGACCATGAAATGCCCTGCTGGTAACCATCACCGAGTTGAACTTCAACAATGGTAGCTTCAATCAGAACCTGTCTTCTCGATGAGTTGACCACGCGGTCGATAAATTCCTGAATTTTTTCATGCTGACGCCCGGTGGCTCGAACGGTGATGGTGCCGCTTTCGGTGTTCATGATGACTGATGCGGCTTCGCGGAAGGTGTTGCGGCGGACGACTGAATTGCCAATTGCCTGAGTGGATGAGTTGGGGGATGGATTGGTGGCGAGTGCGTTGGCAATTGCCTGAGCCGCGCGCTGGCCGGCGTTTTGCGGCAGAGCTGCTGCACCGCTGGCGTTTTGGGCGGATGTTTGCTCGACGGTGGTTTCACTCGAACCTTCAGGCAAGATCTTGTCGGTTTCGCGCAGGATGTCCTTAATGTTTTTTTCCAACGATTCCCAGAACAGGTTTTTTGAGCTGTTTTCAATCTTGGTATTTGAGACATTGCCTGAACTGCCACCACTTGGTGCACCGCCGGCAGCATTTGGTAATCCGGTGGCAATCTGGGTGTTGGTCGACACGGTGCCTGTCACATTCCGTGTCATATTGACGTAATCCACCTTGTAGTGCTTCAGGAAGGGGGTGTCCGGCATGACTGACAGATTCGGGCCGTCGACCTCAAAGCGCATGTCAACCTGCTTTGAAATCCGGGTCAGGAGTTGTGGCAATGTCTGGTCAATGGCGTTAAGTGTGACGGTTCCAGTGATTCCGGGGTGAATGTCGACATTCACTTTGGCATCGCGGGCAACCGCGAATAGCAGGTCGCGGACTTGAACGTTGTTTACGACGACACTGTAAGTTTCGGCTTTGGTCGTGGCGCGAGGCTTGGGGAGTGCGAGAGACTGTTGAACCGGCGAAGGAATAGCGCCCGCCGCAGCATCGACCGTGGTATCGGTGCTGATGTGCCCCTTGAGCGGCTCCCTAGGGGTTGGTGCGACACAGGCAGCCAACAGCAGGGAGAGCGTTGTCGCACTAAATAAACCAACTTTCATCCGGCTCTGCCTTGTTCTAAGTGATGGTTACAGGACTCGGTGTATGACGATGATCGTAGCATGGATGTCACACTCCTGAGTCAGTGTGGTGTAACGTGATTAGTGTAATTTACTCACCTGACGAGGAAAAGGTTGAGCGGCTTTGATTGATTCAGGTAATGCCTGCATCGCAGCAGAGGCGGCTTCTCGAGTGGTGAACTCGCCGTAAATCACGCCGACTCTGTCGCGACCGGAAAGATTCGAGCGATAAGCCCTGATTTCAGCCGGGTCGAGTAGTTTTTCCGTCCGGGCGAGGAAGCCTTCAATCTGACCGGTGCTGCTCGCATCAACAGCGAGGAGCTGAATGAAATAGTGCTGAGGCGAGGCGTTGCTGAGCCATTGGTCAAACTGGGCAAAGTGCGTTCGTGTTCTAGGGCCAAAGCGTAGCGTGTCAACGGGGGCTGTCTGCGGCGCTGAGGGGGCAATTTGTTTGGGTGCTTCAGCTTGTGGTGCCTTGCCCGGTAACGCAGGGGGGGGCGGTGCAGTTGCAGGCGTGATAGGTGCCGCTGTCGGAGCCCTAGCTGCAGGCTGAGTTGGGGTCGGAGATGGTGCTGGTAGCGGAGCATTGGGTGGCGTGGCCGCTTCAGATGTTGCTTTTTCGCTTAATGGCAGCTTTTCTGTGCGTGTTCCCAAGCTAAAGGCCAGGGCGAAAATGCTTATTGCGACGAGTAGACCGCCGAGCGTCCAGTACATCTTTTTTTGTGGGGATTCTGGCGTTTGTTGCAATGGGGTGAAGCGCGCATCCTGAATCGCGGTTTGAATTTCTGCTCGATCAACTTTGTGGCTGCCGCTTGAATAAGCTGCAAGCAGGGCTTTGTCAGCCAAGATATTAATGCGTCGTGAAAGTCCTTCTGAAACTTTGGCGATTAACTCTATCGCCTGATCAGTGAAAGGGTTGGGGCCGTGGTAGCCCGCAGCGCGCAGGCGAAACTCAATATAACTGGCAACGTCGGTCGGCTTCAGTGGTGTCAGGTTGAAGTGTTGAGTGATGCGCTCGCGCAGTTGGCGCATATCGTTCGGCGCAAGCCGTTCTTCAAGCTCAGGCTGGGCAAATAAGGTGATTTGTAAAAGCTTGTTGGCTTTTGATTCGAGATTGGAGAGCAGGCGAATTTCTTCCAGCGACTCGCTGGGCATAGCGTGGGCTTCGTCAATCAGAATGACGACTCTTTTCCCGGCAGCGTAGCGCTCGATCAATGCATCTTGCAGTGCGCGAGTAAGTGAATGGGTTGCCTTGCCATTGGCTGGAATGCCGAGTTCATCGGCAATTGCGCCAAGAATTTCTTCGCGGGAAAGTGATGGATTGGCCAGATAGAGTGTTTCAATTTCAGCAGGGAGTCGCTCAAACAGCATCCGGCAGAGCATGGTTTTACCGCTGCCGACTTCTCCGGTGACTTTGACAATGCCTTCGTCTTCGGTAATGGCGTAAATCAGTGCGTCTAGCGTCGGTCCGCGATTGGCACCCGAAAAAAAGAAATCGGTGTGAGGCGTAATGCGGAAGGGTGGTTCGCGCAGTCCAAAATGTTCGAGATAAAGGCTCATTGGCGGCTCCAGCCTTCCAGTCGGTTGTATAGCGTCGTGCGGTTAATGCCTAGTTGGCGCGCGGCCTGACTAATGTTGCCGGCGCTGATTTCGATGGCGGCTTCAATGTAACCGCGCTCCCAAAGTTCCAGTGTGGCGTCGAGGTTGATTTGTCCCGAACTCGCTAAGTGCTGGCGGGCCGCCTGTTTGGTTTGTTCCAGATGTTGTGCTTGAGGCAGTGTTGCAGGCACGGTGTCGTATGTTTCAGGATCGGCTTGCTCGAATTCGTCAGCTAATAGCTCGGCGGTGATCTCTTGTCCTGCGTGGCGGGCGGTCAGTCGGATAACGATGTTGCGTAACTCGCGGGTGTTGCCCGGGAAGGCGTAGCTAAGCCAGTGTGCTTTTGCTTCAGGGCTCAGGGTGAATGGCTGTTGCCGAATTTGTTCAGCATAAATTAGTCGGAAGTGATCGAGCAGCAGCATGCGGTCTTCGCCCATTTCGCGCAAAGGAGGGACTGCTACGGTGAACACGGATAATCGATGAAAAAGGTCAGCCCGGAAACGGCCGGCGCGAACCTCCTGGCGCAGGTCACGATTGGTTGCGGCAATGATTCTGGCGTGCGAACTGCGAGTTTGGGTTTCACCAACGCGCTGGTATTCACCATTTTCAAGGACGCGTAGTAGTTTGGGTTGTAGTTCGAGCGGTAATTCGCCAATTTCGTCCAGAAACAGCGTGCCGCTATCAGCGTCTTCAAAATAGCCCGCTTTGGCTGCGTTGGCGCCGGTGAAGGCACCTTTTGCATGGCCAAACAGTGTTGGTTCAAGCAGGTTAGGCGAGATCGCCGCACAGTTGAGCGCAAGAAAAGGTTTTTCAGCGCGTTCGGTGAGTTGGTGCAAGTGATGATTCGCTACTATTTCCTTGCCGCTGCCCGATTCGCCTTCAATTAAAACGGGAAAGCCAAGATTGGCGTATTGGCTGAGTTGGAGGCGAAGGCGTTGGATTGGCAGGCTGCTACCAAGTAATCCATGGTTTTGTGGGTCAGCTTTGGCTGAGAAGTTTAGCGCTTGCTGGAAGAGTGCCAGTAAGTGGCTGGGGTCGCAGGGCTTGCCAACAAAATCTACTGCGCCAAGCGTTCGGGCGTGGCGGGCGTTGTCTTCATCATTCTGGCCAGAGAGAACGATAATTTTCATCTCGGGGGAATGGGCGAGTAGTTCGCCGATCAATGCAAATCCTTCATCCGGACGATGCGGCAAGGGCGGGAGTCCAAGGTCCACCAAGGCGAGTTGGGGTGCTTGGCGCAGTTGCGGCAATAGTTTTTGCGCATGTTGCCGCGAATGGCTAATGACAACATCAAATTGAGCAGCAAAGGCAAAGCTCAGTGACTCGCTGATCAGCGGGTCGTCATCAACAATTAGCAACAGGGGCTTGGTGGCAGACAAATTGAGCAGCATCCGATATGAAGTTGGTTTAATTATAGCGCCGAGATGTGCTTGGTTCAGGCTCGGCTTCTGATAAAATCGGCAAACTTTTGTCTGGGAAAACGCATTGTCCGACGACATTCTGGTCGATATTGAAGACCTCCATTTTAACTATGATGGACGGCCCATCCTGCAGGGAATCAATATGAAGATTCCTCGGGGTAGTGTGGTCGCCATTATGGGCGGTTCGGGTTGTGGAAAAACAACCCTGCTGCGCTGCATTGGCGGGCAGTTGCGTCCGAGCAGCGGGCGCGTGCGTCTTGAGCAGCATCAGGTTTGCGGTATGAGCCATGACCAGCTGTATAACCTACGCCGGAAAATGGGCATGCTTTTCCAGTTTGGCGCGCTGTTTACCGATATGTCGGTATTTGACAATGTGGCTTTTCCGATCCGTGAGCATACCGATCTTTCGGAAGAGATGATTCGTGACCTGGTGCTGATGAAGCTCGAAGCCGTTGGTTTGCGTGGCGCGCATCGACTGATGCCGGGAGAGCTGTCTGGTGGTATGGCGCGGCGTGTTGCGCTGGCTAGAGCGGTAGCGCTTGATCCCATGTTGGTGATGTATGACGAACCGTTTACCGGGTTGGACCCCATTGCGCTGGGGGTGATCGGTCAATTGATTCGCAAGCTGAATGATGCGTTGGGGGCAACCTCTATTATGGTGACTCACGATGTGCAGGAGTCCCTGCAAATTGTTGATTACATTTATTTTGTTTCAAATGGGCAGATCGTTGCTGAAGGGACGCCGGATCAGATTCGGGCTTCTCAGGATCCTTTTGTGCATCAGTTTGTGCATGCCGAAATTGATGGGCCGGTGCACTTTGACTATCCAGCACCCTCGGTGCGTCAGGAATATTTGAGTGGCGTGCGCCATGGATAAGTTGCTCGGTTTTGTGCGCAAATTAGGTCACGCCGTAGTTGATCGTATTTGGCGTCTTGGCTTTGCGGCACGGTTCATGTTTGCCGTTTTTTTGTATTCGGGTGTTTCTTTTCGCCGTTTTTCGCTGACCATCCGTGAAGTTTATTTCAGCGGCGTTTTGTCTCTGTTGATCATTACGGTCTCGGGCTTGTTTGTTGGCATGGTGCTGGCGCTTCAAGGATATGAGACCTTGCAGCGTTTTGGTTCGACGGAAGCACTCGGTATCATGGTGGCGCTTTCCTTGGTTCGTGAACTGGGGCCGGTTATCGCAGGATTGTTGTTCGCTTCTCGCGCTGGATCCTCAGTGACGGCTGAGATAGGCCTGATGAAGGCAACTGAGCAATTGAAGGCCATGGACATGATGGCGGTTAATCCGATTGCGCGGGTAGTTGCCCCTCGTTTTTGGGGCGGAGTTATTGCCATGCCTTTGTTGGCCGCCTTGTTTTCGGCCATGGGTGTGTTTGGGGGCTGGTTAGTCGGGGTTGTTTTTATCGGTGTTGATGATGGCGCGTTCTGGTCGCAGATGCAGGCGGGAGTGGATTTTCGTTACGACATCGTCAATGGTGTAATTAAGAGTTTTGTATTTGGCATCGCGGTATCGCTGATTGCTGTTTTTGAAGGCTACGATTCTGCACCAACCGCCGAGGGCGTTTCACGGGCGATTACGCGTACCGTCGTTACTTCGGCGCTCACTATATTGGCGCTTGATTTTGTATTAACTTCATTTATGTTTCGGGGGGCTTGATGAACCGTACCATTCTTGACCTGTGGGTCGGTTTTTTTGTTGCAATCGGACTTGCTGCAGTGTTGTTTCTGGCACTGAAAGTAGGCAACCTTTCGTCCGGTCACCTGTCAGATACATATGTATTAAAGGCTAAGTTTGATAACATCGGCGGGTTAAAGCCTCGTGGTCCGGTGAAAAGTGCCGGTGTCGTGGTTGGGCGAATTGTAGATATCAGTTTCGATTCGGCGAACTACGAGGCAGTTGTGACGATGCATGTGGATGGGCGATATCGCTTTCCGAAGGACACGTTTGCGGCAATTTACACCGCAGGTCTGCTTGGAGAGCAATTCGTGGGTTTTGAGGCGGGTGGCGACGAAAAGATGTTGATGGCCGGTGATACCGTGACCAAAACACAGTCTGCTGTTGTTCTGGAAAAATTGATCAGTCAGTTTATGTTTAACAAGGCTGCTGACGGACAGGATACGAAATGATCGGGATGCATCTGAGGGGTGGTTTTGCTCAGTGCCGGCGTTGGCTTGCCGGTGGCGTTGTCGCGCTTGGTGTGTGCGGCGGCTTGGTAGCGGAAGAGAATCCACGTGATCCGTACGAGGGTTTTAATCGCTCAATGTTCGCCGTGAATGAAGCCGTTGATAAATTCACCACTAAACCCGTTGCGCAGGCTTATGACAAAGTGACACCATTGCCGGTCAAGGCTGGGGTGGGTAACTTTTTCGGAAATGTCGGTGATCTCTGGATTGGTGCCAATAGCGCGATGCAGGGTAAGTTCGGCGATGCAGGCGTAGATTTTGCCCGTTTGTTGCTTAATTCAACGGTTGGTATTTTTGGCTTGTTTGATGTGGCAAGCGAGCTAGGGCTCGAAAAGCACGAAGAAGACTTTGGTCAGACCATGGCCGTGTGGGGTGTGGGTGATGGCGGTTATATGTTCTGGCCATTTATCGGGCCACGGACTGTACGTGATACCGCAGGCTGGATTGTTGACTCCTATGCCGATCCGGTCTGGCGCGCCCGACCGATTGCTACGCGTAACAGCTTGGTTGCGCTACGTTTTGTTGATATTCGCGCCAGCTTGTTACCGGCTGAGAAGGTGGTCGATGAGGCCGCGCTCGATAAATATGCCTATATTCGTGACGCTTATCTTCAGCGTCGCCGTAACCAGATTTTTGATGGCCGTCCGCCACGGATGGATGACTGATTGTTTGAAAGTTTGATGATGAAAAGATTTGCTGCCTTCCTGCTCGCTGCTTCAGTTTTTACCTTGGCTCAAGCTCAGGAAACGCCTGATGTATTGATTCAAACCGTGAGTGATGAAGTTCTGGATATTATTCGTAAGGATAAGGATATCCAGAATGGTAATACTGCGAAGGTGATTGAACTGGTCGACAAGAAGATTTTGCCGCACTTCAACTTTCCGCATATGACCGCACTGGCCGTTGGTAAGGAGTGGAAAAAAGCCACGCCACAGCAACAGCAACAATTGACGACTGAGTTTAAAACTTTGCTGGTCCGGACCTATTCGAATGCGCTGATCGGTTATCGCAATCAAAAGATTGTCTACAAGCCATTCAAAATGAATGCAGGTGATGTTGAAGCATTGGTTCGTACCGAGGTTCAGCAGCCGGGTAGCAAAGCAATTCAGCTGGATTACAGTCTTGAAAAGCTCGATGCAGGCTGGAAAGTATTCGATGTCACTGTGGCCGGCATTAGTTTGGTCACGAATTATCGTGATCAGTTCGGGCAAGAGGTTCGTAATAGCGGCATTGATGGCTTGATTTCAACTATTGCTGCTAAAAACAGGTCACTTGAAGGTGCTATCGCCAAGGTTGATAAAAAATGATTCACGCTGATGGCGGCCGCCTGATTATTCAGGTGCCGCTAATTACTGCTAATGCGCGCGCCCTGCTTGAAGCAGGGCGTTCTGCTTTGCGCTCCGGCGAGCAGGTGTTTGATTTTTCTGCAGTGACTGAGGCTGATTCGTCTGCATTGGCGGTGATGCTGGGCTGGTTGCGGGCAGCGGAAGCGGCTCAGGCTAAGGTTCGGTTTGCTAATATTCCTGAAGGTGTATCGTCTCTGGCTGAGTTATACGGCGTCAGTGAATTACTCCCTCTCGCCTGAGAGGGATCGCTATGACCGCAGCCGTTTCCATCGTTGACGTTGTCAAAACGTTTGGTGCCTTGAGGGCGCTGGATGGTGTCTCGCTGGAAATCCAGGCGGGTGAATTTTTCGGCTTGCTTGGGCCAAATGGCGCTGGCAAAACAACGCTGATTTCTTCACTGGCTGGCTTGGCGAGACCGGACTCCGGTTCGATTAGCATACTTGGGCATGACGTTATAAAAGACTTTCGTCAGGCACGCAGTCTGTTGGGGGTTGTTCCTCAAGAGCTGGTGTTTGACCCTTTCTTTAACGTGCGTGAAACCCTGCAGATTCAATCTGGGTATTTTGGTATCAGAAAGAATGATGACTGGATCGATGAGATTCTTCATCACCTTGATCTGACCAGTAAAGCCAACGTCAATATGCGTCGACTTTCTGGCGGGATGAAGCGGCGGGTGCTGGTCGCTCAGGCTTTGGTTCATAGGCCGCCGGTGATTGTCCTTGATGAGCCAACGGCTGGTGTTGATGTGGAGTTGCGCCAAGGTCTATGGCAGTTTATTCGCCGTTTGAATGACGAAGGTCACACGATTATTTTGACCACACATTATCTAGAAGAGGCTGAGGCTTTGTGTGGACGGATTGCCTTGATGAAGCAGGGGCGGGTGATCGCGCTTGATACTACGAGTAATCTGATGGCAGCGCACCCGGGTGGTACGCTGGAAGATGTGTTTGTCAAAGCGATGAAGCAATGATCGGCTTCTATACACTGTTCTATAAGGAACTCCTGCGTTTCTGGAAAGTGGCTTTTCAGACTGTCGGTGCGCCCGTATTAACGGCATTGCTTTATTTGCTGATTTTTGGTCATGTGCTTGATGAGCATGTGCAGGTATTGGGTGTTCGCTACACCAGCTTTTTGGTGCCAGGCTTGGTTATGATGCAAATCTTGCAGAATGCCTTTGCGAATTCATCATCAAGCCTGATTCAGGCAAAAATCACTGGCTCGATTGTCTTTGTCTTGCTGCCACCGATACCGTATAGCGCGTTTTTTGCCGCTTATGTGCTTGCCGCGGTAGCGCGAGGCTTAATGGTGGGTTTGGGTGTTTTACTAGCTACGGTATGGTTTGCCGAATTGCGTGTGGTAGCGCCTATGTGGGTGCTGGCCTTTGCGCTGCTTGGTGGTGGCTTATTTGCCGCCTTGGGTATGATTGCGGGCATCTGGGCTGAGAAATTTGATCAGCTGGCTGGCTTTCAGAACTTTTTGATTATGCCGCTGACGATGTTGTCCGGCGTGTTTTACTCAATTCATTCACTGCCGGCACTGTGGCAGACCGTGTCGCATTACAATCCTGTTTTTTATATGATCGACGGATTCCGTTACGGATTTTTTGGTGTCTCAGATGTGCCACCCGAAATCAGTATCGCCGTTGTTTTTGGCTGCTTTGCGGCCGTTACCTTGCTGACGCTTCACCTGCTCAAGCGGGGCTGGAAATTAAGAGCCTGAATATGATGCACCCGAATAAAATCAAAGAAATCATCCTCGCTGGCATGCCTTGCGATCATCTTGAACTAGATGGCGATGGCCATCATTTTGAGGCGCTTGTGGTCAGCACAGAGTTCGTCGGTAAAAGCCGCGTGCAAAGGCAGCAGCGAGTGAATCAGGTATTGAAAGCTTGGTTTGACTCCGGTGAGTTGCATGCGCTCTCTTTTAAGACATTGACCCCGGAAGAGTGGAGTGCACAACGTGGATAAATTACTAATTCAAGGTGGCACGGCGCTGTCGGGTGAGGTGGCGATTTCGGGTGCCAAGAATGCTGCGTTGCCGATTCTGTGTGCTGCACTACTAACGACAGAGCCGGTTCACTTCACCAATGTGCCGCAGCTTAACGATATCTCGACTATGTTGCGCCTGCTGGGCGATATGGGTGTTGGCGTTACGATGGATGGTGCTGATGGCGTCAGCCTCAATGCAGGCGGATTGAATAATCCGGTTGCCTCGTATGAAATGGTTAAGACCATGCGTGCGGCGATTCTGGTATTGGGACCTCTGCTTGCCCGTTGTGGCGAGACCAAGGTTTCTTTGCCGGGTGGTTGTGCCATTGGCGCGCGTCCGGTTGATCAGCACATCAAGGGTTTGCAAGCGATGGGTGCTGAGATATCCGTTGAGCACGGCTATGTTTTGGCCAAGGCAACTCGTCTCAAAGGTGCGCGGATTTGCACCGATATGGTGACCGTTACCGGCACCGAGAACCTGATGATGGCCGCATGTCTGGCTGACGGTGAAACCATCATTGAAAATGCAGC
>CAYRBE010000009.1:0-2111 GCA_964422345.1 uncultured Dechloromonas sp. | reverse complement strand
ACCGTTGAGCGGGATGCGATTCGTCTCGTTGCGCCACAACGTTTAAAGGCAGTCAGTTTGCGGACTGCGCCGTATCCGGCATTCCCCACTGATATGCAGGCGCAGTTTATGGCGATCAACTGTGTCGCCGATGGTGTGGCGACCATTCGTGAAACAATTTTTGAAAATCGTTTCATGCATGCCAATGAGTTGGCGCGTTTGGGTGCAGATATTCAGATTGAGGGTAGTAATGCCATCGTCCGTGGTGTGGCGCGTCTGGATGGTGCAACGGTTATGGCAACAGACCTGCGTGCATCAGCTTCGCTAATTATTGCTGGCTTGGTTGCGCAGGGTGAAACCTTGATTGACCGGATTTATCACCTCGATCGAGGTTATGAGCGGATTGAAGAGAAATTGTCCAAACTTGGCGCTGTGGTGAAACGAGTTCATTAAGCGAGTGTTGTTTTTACGTTGAATTTGCCATATTTTTCAGGCTTTGTGTGGAAAATCGTAAAAAACACTTTGCTGAACTAGCCGCCTAATGGATACTGCTGGCTCGGGATTTCCAGGCAGTGTTTTGTTCCTGCGCCGTACCACGGTTTGTCAGTAGTCAGCTCCTCGGTCTTGGTTCTCGTATTTTTAGGCGCAAGCCTGTTATTTTTTCCAAGGAAGTTATTAAATGGCAAACGGTACAGTTAAGTGGTTCAACGATTCCAAAGGTTTCGGTTTCATCTCCCCGTCTGAAGGTGGTGAGGACCTCTTCGCTCACTTCTCCGCAATTCAAGGCAATGGTTTCAAGACCCTTGCTGAAAACCAGAAGGTTACCTTCGACATCGTTACCGGCCCAAAGGGCAAGCAGGCTGCTAACATCCGCCCAGCTGAATAAGCTAGGCTGTAGCCTGAATTAAAGAAGCCCGGTTCGCCGGGCTTTTGTTCGTTTACGTGAGTGGATTTTCGGGCGCTCGTGGCCGTATTGCTGCTTTGCGGTAAAATGCCTTTTTTTCCACGAGATTTCCCCGTGACTGGCATCACCATTGCGCTCTCCAAGGGCCGTATCTTTGACGAAACCCTGCCTTTGCTTGCTGCTGCAGGGATTGTTCCGACCGAAAACCCGGAAACTTCGCGCAAATTGATTATCGAAACCAATCGGCCAAATGTCCGTGTGGTTATTGTTCGGGCGACGGATGTCCCGACTTACGTTCAGTATGGTGCGGCAGATATTGGCGTGGCAGGTAAGGACGTCATGATTGAGCACGGTGGTGAAGGTTTGTATTCGCCGCTTGATCTGAATATCGCCAAGTGTCAAATGATGGTTGCGGTTCAGGAAGGCTTTGATTACGAGAAGGCCGTCCGTCAGGGCGCGCGCCTCAAGATTGCTTCCAAGTACACCAAGACGGCGCGTGAGCACTTCGCCAGCAAGGGCGTGCATATCGACTTGATCAAACTGTATGGTTCGATGGAGTTGGCACCGTTGGCTGGTTTGGCCGATGCCATCGTTGATTTGGTATCTACCGGTGGTACTTTGAGAGCCAATAAACTGGTGGCTTGCGAGCACATCATGGATATCTCTTCGCGTTTGGTTGTGAACCAGGCTGCGTTAAAGGTGAAACGCGAAACTCTGCAACCGATTATTGACGCCTTCGCACAGGCGGTGGAGAAGTAATCCCTATGGTCGCGATCAAACGACTTGCTACGGTGGACGCCGGTTTTAAGGCAAAAATGGATGCACTGCTGGCTTTTGAGGCGGCGCAGGATGATGGCATCGAACGCACCGTGATCGGCATTCTGGCCGACGTCAAGGCGCGAGGTGATGCAGCGGTTGTCGAATACACCAATAAATTTGACCGGATGAGCGTTGGTGGCATGGCTGATCTCGAATTGAGCAAGGCCGAAATGCAGGCCGCGCTTGATGGTCTGCCGGCTGCGCAGCGTCAGGCCCTGGAGGCCGCGGCGCATCGGGTTCGGATCTATCACGAGAAGCAATGTCTGGAAGGTTGGTCTTACACTGAGGCCGATGGCACCATGCTCGGCCAGATGATTACCCCGCTTGATCGTGTTGGCCTTTACGTGCCGGGCGGCAAGGCGGCTTATCCGTCTTCGGTGCTGATGAATGCGATTCCTGCCAAGGTGGC
>CAYRBE010000008.1:0-26505 GCA_964422345.1 uncultured Dechloromonas sp. | reverse complement strand
GTCCACAGATAGGCGGCGGAAAGGAAACCCGTAAAAATGATGACGAAGATAAACAGTATGCCTGCGGTGCGAATTGCCATGCCAGTCGCGGTGAATTGACGGGCACCGCTCATGACTTGTCCTTCATGCCGAAAATGGGCGGTTGGGTCAGCAAATCGATAACCGGTACACACAGATTCATCAGCAGGATGGCGAATGCCACGCCGTCAGGATAGCCGCCAAATACCCTGATGATGTACACAAGTAGCCCTGCGCCACCGGCAAAAATCAGCTTGCCACGTGGGGTGGTAGCACCTGTAACAGGGTCGGTTGCAATGAAGAAAGCACCCAGCATGGTGCCACCGGAAAAGAGGTGGAATAGCGGGTTGGCAAATTGGGCCGGGTTGTAGAGCCAGAGGGCGCCGGAAAGCAGGGTGATTGAGGCTATGAAGGTGAAGGGAGTGTGCCAGGAGATCAGTTTGCGTTGCCACATCCAAAGCCCGCCAAGCAGATAGCCACCGGCAACCCATTCCCAGCCGCGTCCAGCAAAGTTACCAAAGATGTCCTGATTGGCCAGCAACTGACTGACATCAATGCTGCTATCACCGAGTTTTAGTGCAGTCTTCATGGTGTCCAGCGGTGTGGCACCGGAGAGTGCATCAACCCGTGGCGAGAAGCCAAGAATGATATTTAACTGCTCAACCAGGCTCATCTGCAGTCCAACGCTCGGCCATTGAGACATTAGCGCCGGGAAGGAAACAATACAGACTGCGAAGGCAATCATTGCTGGATTGAATGGGTTTTGGCCGAGGCCGCCATAGAGCTGTTTTGCCACGACGATGGCGAAAACTGTGCCGGTCACCAGAAGCCACCAAGGGGCAAGGGGCGGGAAAGTGAGTGCGATTAGCCAGGCCGTGACGATGGCTGAGCCATCAGACAAAAACATGGCCAGTGGCTTACCCTGGATGCGTAGCATGACGGCTTCTGCCAGCAAGGCGGCGAATGTGGCGATGACTAACTGGATCAGAATTGCCGGGCCAATGAGCCAGGCGTAGGCAGCGATACCGGGAATCAAGGCAATACAAACCTGGGTCATCACCTGACTGACGCTGGCGTTTTTAAGGAGGAATGGGGCTGGCGCGAACATCATTCAGCTTTCGGGGGATTTTCGCTGGCGACCACATCGGGCGCTTCGGTTTTGGGTTCAAGCACGGTACGACGGGCTTCTATCTCGGCAAGATCATGCGCTTGCTGTGGCGTCAGGCTCTCGGTGTTTTTAGGTGGGACGGCTTCGCGCTGGGCTTTTGCTCGCGCCATCGCAGCTTGAATAGTGGCCATTTTTGCCGCTTTTTCGCTGTCCACCGTAGCCGTGGCTTCGGGTTCTGCGGGGGTAGGCGTGTCGCTGTTTTCAGCTGCGGCTGCAGCGGCTTCTGCCGCCTTCTTGGCTGCCTGTGCGGCCGCGGCCTTGGCTAATTTCTCGGCCTTTTCAGCTTTTTCCCGCTCGTCACGCAACTGTTTGAATTCAAATCGTGCTTTTGCCGCATCCGCTGCATTTTTGTCACGTTCGCGAGCCCAAATTTCACTCTTGGCGAAACGGAAGTACTGCACCAGCGGGATGCGCGATGGGCATACGAATGAACAGCAACCACATTCAATGCAGTCAAACAGCTTGTATTCCTGCGCTTTGCCGAAATTTTTGGCACGCGAGAACCAGTACATCTCGAAGGGTTGCAATTCGTGCGGGCAGGCTTCGGCACAGGCGCCGCAACGGATGCACGGCATTTCCGGTGGTTTGGGCGGGAAGATGCGCTCAGAGTGAGCGATCAGGCAATTGGTTGCTTTGACAACTGGTGCATTGGCGTCAGGCACCAGAAAGCCCATCATCGGGCCGCCCATCACGATGCCGTCAGTGTCCGGGTGTGGGGCGGCCAGTTTAAGTAACTCACCCATCGGCGTGCCGATCAGGACTTCGTAATTGCGCGGGGCGTGAACGTTACCGCTGACTGTGACTAGCCGCGAAACCACCGGCTCACCGTGGCCGATGGCGCGCCAGGCAGTGTAGGCGGTAGCGACGTTGAAGCATTGCACACCTAGATCGGTCGAGCGTTTTGAGGCAGGGACTTCCTTGCCGGTCAGCACGCGGATCAACTGTTTGGCACCGCCGGCTGGGTAAAGGGTTGGCACCTGAACTACCAAAAATGGCTCTTTTAGCGCGTCCACCGCAGCACGCATGGCGGCGGCAGCTTCAGGCTTGTTGTCTTCGATGCCAATCAGAACTTTTTTCGGTTGTAGCAGGTCGCGGAAGATGGCGATGCCACGCACGACTTCTTCAGCCCGTTCGCGCATCAGCAGATCGTCACAGGTGATGAAGGGCTCGCATTCAGCACCGTTGATGATCAACTCATCCATCGGCACAGTTTTTGAGGCGGTGAGTTTGCCGTGGGTCGGGAAAACTGCACCGCCCAGTCCAACAACGCCCGCCTGTTGCAGATACTCACGCACCGCTTCCGGCGTCATTGCCGAGTAATCGAGTGGTTCGCGGGCGATCCACTCATCCTTGCCGTCAGGTTCAATCACGACGCATAGGGCATCAAGACCGGAAGGATGAGGCTGGATCTGTAGGCTAATTTCGCGGACTGTACCCGAGGTTGGCGCGTGCACTGCCGAAGAAATCCAGCCGTCGGCCTCGCCAATCAACTGGCCTTTCAGTACCTTGTCACCGGCCTGGACGACCGGTTGCGGTGTGCCGCCGATGCTCTGGTGCAGCGGTACCACTAAGCGTGATGGCAATGGTGCTTGGGCGATCGGCAAGCCCAGAGATTGTGTCTTGTTGGTGGGCGGCTTGACGCCACCTTTGAATTTAAACAGGTTCATTAACATCAGGCGGCTTCCTGGAGTGGCGCGGCCTTGCGTATTTCAGGCTTGATCTCGACGACCGGATATTTCCATTTCCAGTTATCGAGATTTTCACCGATTGCTTCCATCCGGATGCATTCGACCGGGCAGGGCGGCAGGCAGAGTTCGCAGCCGGTGCACAGCGATTCAATGATCGTGTGCATCTGCTTGGCGGCGCCGACGATGGCATCAACCGGGCAGGCCTGGATGCACAGCGTGCAACCGATACAGGTATTTTCATCAATGATCGCTACAGACTTCGGTTTTTCCTCGGCTTCGAGGTCCTTGACTTCGCGGCCGAGCAGATCAGCCAGTTTTTGGACGCCTTCCATGCCGCCCGGTGGGCAGAGGTTGATATCAACTTCGCCCTTGGCAATGGCTTCGGCATAAGGTTTGCAGCCGGCAAAACCGCACTGGCCGCATTGTGTCTGGGGCAGAATGCCTTCAATTTTTTCGACCAGCGGGTCGCCTTCGACCTTAAACTTGATCGATGAAAAGCCGAGTGCAGCACCCAGTACGATGGCTCCGAGGGCCATGATGGCGATGGCGAGCAGAATATCCATTATTGATATTTGTCCAGACCGGCAAAGCCCATGAAGGCGAGTGCCATCAGGCCGGCGGTGACCATGGCAATGGCGACACCACGGAAATAAATCGGGACGTCGGCACCTTCGATACGCTCACGCATGCCGGCAAACAGGATCAGGACCAGCGAAAAGCCAATGGCGCTGCCAGCGCCGAAGAGCAGGGAGTCTACAAAGTTGTAGCCGTTAGAAATATTAAGCAGCGGTACACCCAGCACGGCACAGTTGGTCGTGATCAGCGGCAAATATATGCCCAGGGTTTGCTGTAGCGATGGAGATGTCTTGGCAATGACCATTTCGGTGAGCTGAACAATCGCGGCAATCGTCACGATAAATGACAAGGTGCGCAGATACTCGAGGCCGAAGGGCATCAATAGATAATGGTCGATGATGTAGCTTGCACCGGTCGCCATGGTCAGGACGAAGGTGGTCGCGGCGCCCATTCCGTAAGCCGTTTCCAGCTTTTTGGAAACGCCCATGAAGGGGCAGAGGCCGAGAATCTTCACCAGCACAACGTTGTTGACCAACACGGCGCCGACGAGGATGAATAGGTAATGGCTCATATTTTGTGCAGGCTAGAAGCGTGCATTATCGGGCTTTAAGGCGCGGCAAACAACCGCGCGAGGGGCAGGGTTTATCGGGGTTTGCGCATTACGTTAGCAAGGGTTTCAGCCACTTCGCTGACCAGATCCGGTCCACGGTAGATGAAACCGCTGTAAAACTGCACCAGACTGGCCCCGGCATGAATCTTTTCGGCCGCATCTTCGCCGCCCATAATCCCGCCAACACCGATGATTGGTAGCTCGCCGGCCAATGCCGCGGAGAGTTTTTTCAATACATCGGTCGATTTACGGAAAACCGGCGCGCCGGAGAGTCCGCCAGCTTCTGCACCGTTGGCCATGCCTTCGACGCCTTCGCGTGACAGCGTGGTGTTGGTGGCGATGACGCCATCCATCCGGTGGCGGCGCAGTGCATCGGCAATCGCTGAAATCTGGGTATCGTCGAGATCAGGGGCAATCTTCAGCGCCATCGGTACGTAGCGGCCATGCTGCTCGGCGAGTTGTTCCTGACGGGCCTTCAATTGGGCCAACAGGTCATCGAGTGCATCGTCTTTTTGCAGCTCTCGGAGATTTTTGGTGTTGGGCGAAGATATATTGACGGTGATGTAGCTGGCGTCGTTGTAGACCTTCTCCAGACAAATCAGATAATCCTCGGCGGCCTGCTCGATTGGTGTCGTCGCGTTCTTGCCGATATTGATGCCGAGAATGCCGCCTTTTTTGGGGAATTCAGCGGCACGGACATTTTCTAGCAGACGATCCACCCCGGCGTTATTGAAACCCATGCGGTTGATGATGCCTTGCGCTTCGGGAATACGGAACAGGCGCGGGCGCGGGTTGCCGTCCTGCGGGCGCGGGGTGATGGTGCCGATTTCGATGAAACCGAAGCCGAGCCGGGCGAGCGCATCAATGTGGTCGCCATTTTTGTCGAGGCCAGCAGCTAGGCCAACTGGGTTCGGGAACTTCAATCCCATCACCTCGACCGGGCAGGCTCTAACAGGTTTTGCCAAGACGCCGGCAAGGCCGGTCTTGTTCAGCATGGCCATACCGCTCATGCCGATTCCGTGTGCGGTCTCAGCGTCGAGCGAAAAGAAAAATTTGCGGATGAGTGGATATAGCATAGCCTGTGATTTTACCGCATTGCAGCAATTGTGTCGGCAGGCTGAGGCTGTGTTTTAGGGCTGATGCTGCAACTATTTTGATCGTTAGCAGTCTATTCGCGAGATGATTTGCTTGCTTGTATTATGTTTAAATCAGATTGAATGTTGATTTCAGGTACAAATACGATGAAAGAAATATAATCACGTCTTTGTGGAGAGGTGCATGGATTCACAGTTGTTACTGATTAAAGCGATTCGTTCCGGCAAGCTGGCTGATGTGCAGGCTGTGCTTGATTCCGGCGGAAGTGTCGAACTAGATGATCCCAATGGGTCGCCTGGTTTGCCGATGGGTATTGCCTGTTTTATGGGTTTTGTAGACATCGTTCGCGAGTTGGCCCGGCATGGTGGCAGAGTTAACTGTTCTGATAATACTGAACCGACGTCACCGCTTAGCATGGCCAAGCGAGGTAACCGGACCGAGGTGGCACGCGCTTTGATTGAGCTTGGCGCAAAACTGCCGGAAGGTATGGCAGTTGGCCTGACTGAACACGAAATTATGCTGGCGCAATGGATTGCGGTGCGGGATGGCCATGCCTCGCAGGCTGTTGAGCACGATGCGGTCATTGAGGAAATTGATGCCAAGGGTTGTTTTGGCACTGATACGATGGTTCTGGAAGCTGAGGCGCTACGTGCAGCCCGGAGTAATCACTAAGAAAGTTGCACCAGAAACAATCTGTAACAGCAATCACTGGTAATAGCCGGCTAAACTGTGCGGCATGTTGAAGTTGCTGCCTTATCTCCTCCTTGTTTTTCTGAGCTTGGGTTCGTCTCTGGTTTGGTCTGTCGGGCTTGATCCCTTCGGCACAAACGCCATTGCACCGCTCAAGATTTCACCCCAACTCTCCGGTCGGGTGGGTGATGCGCCTTGTGCAAATGAATTGCCGTTAACCCCGTTGGGGCCGGTCGATGTGGTTGATCTGACGCTTTGCAATAATCCACAAACCCGTGAAGTTTGGGCGGCAGCCAGAGCGCAGGCTGCGCTGGTTGGTGTTGCTCAGTCGGCGTGGTTGCCGACGCTTGATGCCAAAGCTGCGGCAACGCGCAATATGAATGAAGCACGCAACTACAACCAGAGCAGTGCTGCCGTGACGCTTTCCTGGCTGATGTTCGATTTTGGCCGACGTTCAGCAAATCTTGAAAGTGCTCAGCAGTTGCTGAATGCTGCCGCTGCAAGTCAGAACTCTGCGGTTCAGTCATTGTTTCTTGCTGCCTTGCAATCGTATTACACCGCGCAGGCGGGGCGTGCGGCAGTGGTGTCGACGACAGAGGCCGAGCGCTCTGCACGTGAAGGGTTTTTGGCGGCTGAGAGTCGTTATACGGTCGGTGTTGGTACGCCGGCGGATCGACTTCAAGCTCAAACGGCTTTGTCGCAGGCGACGCTGACCCGTATTAAAGCTGAGGGTGAAGCGAGAAATGCGCTGGGTGCCTTGGCGAATGTGCTGGGGTTCGATGCGCAGCAAAATATTCGTCTGGCGGATGCTCCAGCAATTCCAGCGGATTTGAATTTTCAGCGTGATGTGGATGCGCTGATTAACGAAGCACGGCAACGCCGGCCCGACTTGCAGGCGGCTGAAGCTCAGGTAAAGGCTGCCGAGGCTAATGTTGATGTTGCGCGGGCGCAGGGGCGGCCGAGTATTACGCTGGGCACAGGCCCGAGTTGGCAGGATGTCGGCGGTGTGGTGACCAATGGTGGCAACGTCGGGGTGGCGATTACGGTGCCGATTTTTTCTGGCTTTGAAACCAATTACCGTGTTCGCTCTGCTGCCGCGCAGGCTGAAGTCAAGGCGGCACAACGCGACCGTATCAAGTCACAAATAGCGCTCGATGTCTGGAAATCCTATCAAAGCCTGACCACGGCGACCCAAAGTCTGACTGCCACAGCGGACTTGGTGGCCAGTGCTGAGCAGTCGGAGCGCGTTGCACTGGGGCGCTATAAGGCTGGGGTGGGCACGGTGCTGGATTTGCTGGCGGCGCAGAGTGCCTTGGCTAATGCCCGTTTGCAACGAATTCAGGCGGCGCTTGACTGGTATGTTTATCGCGCCACCTTGGCTCAGTCTATGGGCGCACTTGATTACACGCTCCTGCAGCCAGGTGCGGAAGGAAAACGATGAAAGCTATTGGCAAAATTCTGATTGGTTTGGTGCTGGTTGCCGGTTTGGTGGGTGGTGGTGTCTGGTATTTCAAGCAGCAGTCTGCAAAGGATCCGGAGCGTCGGTACAAACTGGCGACGCTGGAGCGGGGCGATGTGACGCAGACGGTGTCTGCCAATGGCACGCTGAATCCGGTAGTGCTGGTCAGCGTCGGGACGCAGGTTTCGGGTACGGTTAAAAAGCTCTACGTTGATTTCAACGACAAGGTGACGGCCGGGCAGGCTTTGCTTGAACTTGATGATGCGCTGCTTGCGGCGCAGACAAAACAGAGCGAGGCAAATGTCGCCAATGCCTCTGCGGCGATTGAGTTGGCGCAGGCCAACGAGGCTCGAATTAAATCGCTCTATGCCCTCGAATACGTCTCTAAGCAAGAATATGAGCAGTCTCGGCAGGCCTTTAAGTCAGCGACGGCACAACTGGCGCTGGCGCGGGCGCAGCTTGAGAAGGATAGGGTTAATCACGGTAATACGACAATTCGTTCGCCGGTTTCCGGCGTGGTGGTTGATCGGATTGTTGACCTCGGGCAGACGGTGGCGGCGAGTTTTCAGACGCCGGTGTTGATCAAGATTGCCCAGGATTTGTCGGAGATGCGGATCGATACCAGTTTTGCCGAAGCCGACATCGGTAGTATTCGCGAGGGGCAGCAGGCCAAGTTTACGGTTGATGCCTTCCCCAACCGTAGCTTTAATGGCGAGGTGCAACAGATCCGCCTTAACCCGACTAATCAGCAGAATGTCGTGACTTATAACGTTCGGGTCAATGTCGAGAATCCGGAACAGGTTTTGTTGCCGGGGATGACGGCTTACGTCAGCATTGGCGTTCAGAAGAAGGCGGATGTCCTGCTCGTACCCAATGCGGCGTTACGTTTTAAATACGCTGATGCGGTTGAGAAGAAAACGGAAAATGGCCAAAAACCTCCGTCCACCGTAGCACTCGGGCCGGGGGCTGATGGTAGTGGTCCGGCTGGTGCTAAGCCAGCTGGTGAGCGCAAGGGCAAGAAACGTGATGGTCAGAGTGGCATGGTCTATGTGCTGAGCGATGGTGAGGTCAAGCCGGTGAGCGTTCAGATCGGGATTACCGATAATCGCAACACCGAAATTATCAGCGGCGATCTGAAAGCCGGTGATCGGGTGATTACGGGTGAGAACACAACGACTACTGGCAAGCCGTCGAGCGTCGGGATGAGAATGTTCTGATGACGGAGCCTGTCATCCGGGTTGTCGAACTGGGTAAGTCTTACCAGACGGCAGCTGGTCTTTTCCCCGCCTTGCGCGGGGTCAATTTGGCGATTCATCCGGGGGAATACCTGGCCATCATGGGGCCGTCCGGTTCAGGCAAATCGACCTTCATGAACCTGCTCGGTTGTCTTGATACGCCAACTACCGGCGATTATTTTCTCGCCGGTAAAAATGTTGCTCAGATGGACAAGGATGCCTTGGCCATCCTGCGTAATCGGACGCTGGGTTTTGTTTTTCAGGGCTTCAATTTATTGCCGCGAATGACGCTGGAAGACAACGTCGCCTTGCCGTTGGTCTATGCCGGGATGGATAAAGCAGCGCGTCGTTTGGTGGCGCGTGAGTTGTTGGTCAAAGTTGGGCTGGGTAAATACGCCGATTCGTTGCCCAGCAGGATTTCCGGTGGTCAGCAGCAGCGCGTGGCGATTGCCCGGGCGTTGGTGAACAAGCCGCAGCTGATTCTTGCCGACGAACCGACCGGCAATCTCGATAGCCACACCAGCGAAGAGATCATGCGGCTGTTTGGCGAATTGAATGCTGAAGGCATCACCATTGTGCTGGTTACTCATGAGCCGGATATTGCGGCGCATGCCAAGCGTCAGGTACGTTTTCTCGATGGCGAGATCGTCAGCGATCAACTGACTGAGATCGCAGCATGCTGAAAGCGATGCTCGGTGAAGCCTGGCTGGCGATGGGGGCGAACCGCCTTCGCACGGCGTTGACCATGCTCGGCATGGTGATCGGCGTAGGGGCGGTGGTGATTATGATGGCGATCGGGCAGGGTGCTCAGTACGCTGTCCAGCAAACGATCAGCACGATGGGGTCGAATCTTTATATTGTGCTTTCCGGTTCCTTCACTGCGGCCGGTGTGCGTAGTGGCTCGGCCGGGGCGCCCTCGCTCAGCGTCGCCGATGCCGAGGCGATGATGGAGCTTGATGGCGTGATCAATGTCGCGCCGACCCATCAGGGAACACGTCAGCTGGTCTATGGCTCGCAAAACTGGAGTTCGCAGGTCGTCGGCACGACACCACCCTACCTTGAGTCTCGCGCCTGGAGCATTGTTAATGGTGCGGCATTTGGTGATTCCGATGTGCGTTCGGCAACCCGTGTGGCGCTGATCGGCAAAACCGTGGCGCAAAACCTGTTTGGCGATGATGATCCGGTCGGTAAGACCATGCGCATTCAGCAAAACCCGTTCACCGTGATCGGCGTACTTGGGAGCAAGGGGCAGAATCTTGATGGTCGGGATCAGGACGATACCGTGATCATTCCGCTCTCCACTGCTCAGCGTAAGGTTTTTGGTACACCATTTCTCGGTTCGGTGCGGATGATCATGGTTCAGGCTGAGTCAGCTGAAGCCATGCCCAGAGTGGCAGATGGAATTACCAGCCTGCTCCGCCAACGCCATCGCCTGCGCGAAGGCATGCCGGACGATTTCTTCATGCGCAACCTCTCGGCGGCAGCTGAGTCGGAGGCAGAAACTACCCGCACCATGTCAATTTTGCTGGGTGCGATTGCCTCGATTTCGTTGCTGGTTGGCGGCATCGGCATCATGAACATCATGCTGGTGTCGGTGACTGAACGGACCCGCGAAATTGGTATCCGGATGGCGATTGGGGCGCGGCAGAAAGACATCCTCACCCAGTTTTTGCTGGAAGCTGTGATGATTTCATTTGCCGGTTGTCTGCTTGGTCTTGTGCTTGGTTTGGCGGTTGCGCTCGGTATTAACGCTTTTACCGGTATGGTGGTGGTAATTTCGGGCAGTGCTGCATTGGTTGCCTTTGCCGTTGCAGCAGGGGTGGGGATTTTCTTTGGCTATTACCCAGCCAGCAAAGCTGCACAACTTGATCCGATTGAAGCCTTGCGCTACCAGTGAATTTGCCAATTAGTAGTTACCCTCATATTTTGGGTATATTTGTAATATATTTGACCTAGATCATGCGGTCTAGTCCTATCGGATAATACGCTCCTGCTCCATTGCGTTTTGCGATTTGGTCATAGGCAAATGGATAAAGATCAAGAAATACTGGCCGTCAGTCGATTGATTTTTGAGCTCACCAAAATGGGGAGCGTCGACTCTGATCTTGATCGGCTTCAAGCCAGATTGTTTGACTTGCTGTCATCTCTTCAGGGGATACAGGTATTGCCCAAGAGCGTGATCCTGCTTAACAATCCACGCGGTCGTCTGGTTCAGGTGGCGCAGTATGGTTTTCAACCAGCATTCGGGCGGCAGAGTCAGTCGAGTGAAAATTCCGTGGCCGGCAATGCAGGCAATGTTGCATTTGTTTCTACGCCTGACTCGCATGTTCCGCCACTCTCAATTGAAGGCGCTGGTGGTGATGCACCGTGTTTCGTCTTGCCTCTTTTGGATGATGGTCAGCCGATCGGTCGTTTGTTGCTGTTTATTGATCCAGCGTGGCAACCTGATGCGGTTGAGATTGTCTTTATGACTGATCTGTCGCAGGCCATTTCGATGCTGGTTTCCCGTTGTATGGTCAACGAAACCCTGCGGGTTCGTGAAGTTGAGCTTGAGGACGCACGCACCGATGCAATTCGGCGTCTTGGAGCTGCGTCAGAGTACCGTGACAACGAAACAGGCATGCACGTCATGCGTATGACTCATTATGCTTCGGCAATTGCGAAAGCCTTGGGACTGCCGGAGGATGTTCGCGAAATTCTGACTATTTGTGCACCGATGCACGATGTCGGAAAAATTGGCATTTCAGACGCCATACTGCTCAAACCGGGGCGTTTGACGGTAGATGAATATGAGGTCATGAAGACCCATACCGATATTGGCAAGAAGATCCTGGTTGGTGATGACGTGCTGATTTCCGCCGCACGTGATATCGCCGCTTGTCACCACGAGCGGTGGGATGGGCAGGGTTATCCAGCGGGATTGAAAGGGGCGGATATTCCGATTCTGGCCCGAATTTGTGCGATTGCCGATGTGTTTGATGCCCTGACTTCTGTTCGCCCCTATAAACGCCCGTGGTCATTTGATGAGGCCATAGACTATGTTCATAAAGAGTCAGGTTCGTATTTCGACCCCGATGTAGTTAGGGCGTTTGATCAGGCATTGCCCGAAATATCACGAATTCGTGAGCTTTACCGTGACGATATTATTGACCCGAACCAAGTGATTGAATTTCCGCAGATTGATACCCGTGAGGATGTCTGGGTTACTTGGGATGCTTCACTGGCGGTTGGTATTGATGTGATCGACGAGCATCATCGTTACCTGTTTGATCTGACCAATGATTTGTTTGACGTCGTCAAGGCCAAGCGTGGGGCGCGTGAAGTCGCGCGTATTCTTAAAGCGCTCGACCAGTACGCCAAAGTTCATTTCCGGGCTGAAGAGCGGATGATGGATCATCATGGCTATAGCGCTCTCGGCCACCAGCAGCATCAGCACGGCAAGTTCGAGGACAAACTCAGGGGGTTCTATGAAGAACTCCATCGCAATCCCTTGACTACGCCGCTTGATGTGCTGACCTATCTACGTGATTGGCTGGTTCATCATATTCGGGATGAAGATGCCAAACTCAGGGATCTGGTTGGCGTCTCCTGACTTGCTTTAGCCCTTGTTTTTCGGAGTTTTCATCGGGTCTTCCCAGCCACCGCCGAGGGCCTTGAACAGATCGACCGATGCGGCCAGCCGGGCCTGCCGGGTGGCGATCATGGCGATCTGGGCGTCGTTGATCGTGCGCTGGGCATCCAGCACTTCAAGGTAGCCAGAATATCCCGCGGCATAGCGCCGCTGTGAGAGATCGAGCGCCTTGCGGGCACTTTCCACACGAATGTTCTGGGCGGTTTCCGCTGCGCTGTTTTCACGCAGGCTGACCAAAGCATCCCGGACTTCCTTGAAAGCGGTTTGCAGGGTTTTTTCCCAACTCACCAGAGATTCCTGATTGATTGCCTTGGCCTGATCAACGCGGGCGGCGGTGCGGCCAAAGTCCAGCACCGGCATCAGCAGGCCGATGCCGAGCGCCCAGCCATTGGCCCCGGCGCTGAACAGGTCGGCGAGCGAGGCGCTTTCCTTGCCGAGATTGCCGGTCAGGGTGAATTTGGGGAAATAGCCGGCCTTGGCAAGGCCGATTCCGGCGTTGGCAGCAACCAGGTTTTCTTCGGCTTGACGCACATCGGGCCGCGCTTCAATCAGCGCTGAAGGCAGGTCAGCTGGCGGAACGGGGGCGAGCGGCAACTGGCGTAAATCGCCCGGGGCAATCTTCAGTTCCGGGTTGCCGGTGAGCAGGGCAATCTGGTGTTCACTCAGCTCACGTTGCAGGCGCAGGCTGGCCGCCTGGGCTTGTAAGGTGGCGAGCGCGCCTTCGGCCTGATAGAGGTCGAGCGGCGAGACGAGGCCGGCATCAACCCGAATCTGCACCAGCTTGACGCTGGCTTCGCGGCTGGCCAGCGACTCTGCGGTGGCCGTAGTTTGGGCATCGTAGGCGCGCAGGGCGAGATAGTTGTTGGCGATCAGGCCGGCAATGGTCAGCCGGACGGCATCGCGCGAATACTGGCTGGCCAGCAGGCTGGCCTGCGCCGCCTCGTTGCCGCGCCGGACGCGGCCCCAGACATCGAGTTCGTAGGAAGTGGTCAGCGAGGCGTGGCGGGTGTTGACCATCTCTTTCGAGTTGGCAGTCCACGTCGCGGTTTTTATGCTCAGGTTGCGATTGGTGCCACCGACGTCGGCGTCAATTTGCGGGTAGAAGGCAGCCCCCGTTTCGCGGGCCGAGGCAGCGGCTTGGTCGACGCGGGCAATCGCGATGCGGATGTCGGCATTTTTGGCCAGCCCCTGTTCGACCAGATCATTCAGGATTGGGTCTTCAAACAGTGTCCACCAGGTGGCACCAATTTTGGCTTGCTCGGTAACCGGTGCGGTGGCTGCTTCGGTCCGGGCATAGGACTTGGGCAGGCTGAAGCTCGGGCGCAGGTAGTCCGGGCCGATGGCGCAGCCGCTCAGGGCCAATGCTACGGTGCACGCCAAAAAAAGGCGTTTTTTGGAAAAGTTAGGCATGTGGGTTGTCCTCGGTCTGCGCTGCTGCGGGCTTTTGCTTGCTGCGTTCCAGCCATTTGAAGAAGAGCGGGATGAAAATAGTGGCGATGAAGGTGGCGGCGAGCATGCCGGCAAAGACGCCGGTGCCCATCGACTGCCGTGAGGCGGCACCGGCACCGCTGGCCCGGACGAGCGGGAAGACGCCGAGTACGAAGGCGAGTGAAGTCATCACAATCGGGCGGAAACGCAGCCGTGCCGCTTCCAGTGCTGCATCGACAATATTCATCCCTTCGGCGTATTTCTGCGAAGCGAACTCGACGATCAGAATGGCATTCTTCGAGGCCAGCCCGATCAGGACGACCAGACCGATCTGGAAGTAGATGTCATTCGGCATGCCGCGCAGCCAGATTGCCATGGTTGCGCCGAGCAGGGCAAAAGGCACGGCCATGATGACGGCGAGCGGCAGCGACCATTTTTCATACTGGGCGGCAAGAATCAGGAAGACCATGATGATCGCGAAGCCGAAAGCCTGCAGGGACGAGCCGGAGCTGCGTTTTTCCTGGAAGGCCTGACCGGTCCAGGCAATCTCGTAGCCGCTCGGCAGGTTGGCTTCGGCCACTTCCTCGACGATCCGGATGGCGTCGCCGGAGCTGATTCCCGGCTTGCTGTCGCCCATGATCTTGGCGGAAATGAAGCCGTTGAAACGCTCAACCTGTTCCGGACCGACGACATTCTTCACCGTGCTGATTGCCGAGAGCGGAATCATCGCGTTGGTCGTCGTGCTGCGGACATAGACCTTGCCCAAGTCTTCGGGCTTCATTCGGTACTTGGCTTCGGCCTGCAACTGGACACGATAGACCCGGCCCGATTTGTTGAAGTCATTGACGTAGAGCGCGCCCATCGTGCTTTGCAGGGTTTCATAAACGCTGGTCAGCGGAATGCCGAGAGCAATCACTTTCGGTTCATCGACTTCAACAAACAGCTGCGGCACGGTCGGACGGAAGAAAGTACTGATCCGGGTAAATTCCGGATGCTTCTGCAATTCGGCGATAAAGCTCTGGGTTACCTCGTTGAGTTTTTTGGCATCGCCATCAACCCGGTTCTGCAGATAAACCTCGAAACCGCCGGCGCTGCCCAGACCCATAATCGGGGGCGGGTTGAAGACCAGGCCAAGGCCGTCCGGCTGCATCATGCCGATGCCCATGAACTTGCCGGCCAGATCCTGCGCCTTGGCCTCACGCTCAGACCAATCCTTGAGCGGAATGAACATGGTGCCGGCATTAGGTTTGTTGCCGCCGCCGATCAGGTCAAAACCGGAAACCACGAAGGTGTGCTTGACCGCCGGGTCAGCGGCGATCATCTGGCGCATGCCTTCGCCGGTGGTGGCGGTGCGCTTGAGGGTGGCACCGTCGGGCAGCATTAACGCCGAGATCAAATAACCCTGATCTTCCGCCGGGACGAAGCTGCCGGGGATGATTCGGAAGAGTGCTACGGTGCACCCGATCACCAGGGCAAAAATGACCGTGCCGATAATGCCGTGCTTGAGGGTCAGCCCGACCAGGTCGGTGTAGGAGCGGGTAAAGCGCTCAAACAGGCGGTTGAACGGCTTGAACAGCTTGTGCTCGGTATGCTGCGGCTTGAGGAGCAGGGCGCACAGGGCCGGGGTCAGGGTCAGCGCGACAATGCCGGAAATCACCACGGCAACCGCGACGGTAACGGCAAATTGTTTGTACAACTGGCCGGCAATACCGCCTAGGAAGGCGACCGGGATAAACACAGCGCACAGCACCAACACAATGGCAATCAGCGCCCCCTGGACTTCCTGCATGGCCTTGAGCGCAGCGTCACGCGGCGAGAGTTTTTCCTCTGCCATCAGCCGTTCGACGTTTTCGAGCACGACAATCGCGTCATCGACGACGATGCCGATCGCCAGCACCATCGCAAACAGGGTCAGCGTGTTGATCGAAAAGCCGAAGACCCAGAGGCCGGCAAAGGTGCCGATCAGCGAGATCGGTACGGCGACCATCGGGATCAGCGTCGCCCGCCAGCTTTGCAGGAAGAGGTAGACCACGGCGAGGACGAGAATCATCGCCTCGATCAGGGTCTTGACCACTTCACTGATTGAAGCCGAGACGAAACGGGTGGTGTCGAAGGGAATGACGTAACCCATGCCCTCCGGAAATTTCTTCTTCAATACTTCCATCTTGTTGCGGACCAGCTCGGCCACTTCCAGCGCATTCGCCCCGGTTTGCAGGAAAACGCCCATGGCGATCGTTGGCTGACCATCAAGCGTCACCTGCTGGTCGTAGCTGTAAGCACCGAGTTCAATATTGGCAATGTCCTTCAGACGCAGCAAGCCGCCGGGACCACTGGCGCGGATGACAATGTTGCCGAACTCTTCCGGGGTCAGCAGGCGACCTTTGGCGGTCACCGTATAAACCAGCATCTGGTCGGCGGGCGCGGGTTCCTGGCCGATCTTGCCGGCGGCATTCTGGGCGTTCTGGGCCTTGATTGCGCTGGCGACATCGCTGGTCGTCAGCCCGAGCTGGGCCATGCGGTCAGGTTTCAGCCAGACCCGCATCGAGTAATCCTGTGCCCCGAAAATGGTCACATCGCCCACCCCCTTGATCCGCTTCAGTTCATCGGCGATGTTCAAGGTGGCGTAATTGGAGAGCAGCAGCGTGCTGTAGCGGCCCTTTTCCGATTCGAGCGCGACGACCTGGAGAATGTCGTTGGAACGCTTCTGGACAATTACGCCATTACGGCGAACTTCCTCCGGCAAGCGCGCCTCGGCGGTTTTGACCCGGTTATTGACGTTCACCGAAGCAGTATCGACATTGGTCCCGACATCAAAAGTCGCGGTAATGCTCAAGGAGCCATTGGCCGAGGCTGACGAGGTGAAATAGAGCAGGTTTTCGACCCCGTTGAGTTGTTCCTCAATGGGTGCAGCCACCGTCTTGGCCAGCGTTTCAGCCGAAGCGCCGGGGTAGGTAGCGGTAATCATCACCGTCGGCGGGGCGATCTGCGGGTACTGCGCAATCGGCAGGACGCGCGCGGCGACCAGCCCGGCAATGATGATGATGATTGAGAGTACCGACGCGAAGATCGGCCGGTTGATAAAGAACTTGGACATGGCTGTGCCTTAGCCTTTCTCAGCCGGCTTGGCGGCGGGGGTGGCAGCAGGAGTGGCGGGGGCACCAGGAGCAGCCGGGCCATGCGGGGCAACCGGCGCACCGGGGCGCAGTTTCATCAGGTTGTCGACAATCACCTTGTCGCCGGCATTCAGGCCACCGGTCACCACCCAGTCCTTGCCGCGCCATTCAGCGACCTGAACCGGGCGCGGGGCCACCTTGTTTTCCGCCGCCGAGAGCATGACCATTGGCCCCTGCTCGGTCTGTACGATGGCTGATTGCGGCACCAGGAAGACACCCTCGCGCTCGCCGGTGAGCAGGCGGATGCGGACAAACTGGCCGGGTAGCAACTGGTTGTCGCTGTTGTCGAACTCGGCGCGCAGTTGTTGCGTCCCGAGCGTGGTGTCGATATTGCTGGCGAGGAAATTGAGCTTGCCGGTTTTTTCGTAAGCCGTGCCGTCGGCCAGAATCATCTCAACGCCGGTCACGTTCTTTTCGCTGACTCGCCCGCCGGCAAGTTTGGCCAGATCGCTGTCGCCAACACTGAACCGCACCCAGATTGGATTGCTCTGGTAAATCGAGGTCAACAGGCTGTCTGCCCCGGCGCTAATCAGGTTGCCTTCGGACTTCGTTGCCCGTCCGGTCGTGCCGGCCACCGGCGCGATGACCGTCGTCCACGATAAATTGAGTTGGGCCTGATGCAAGGCGGCCTGCGCTATCGAGTTGTTCGAGACGGCATCGTCGTAATCCTTCTGGCTGATTGCTTTCGATTCGATCAGGGGCTTCAGGCGATTCATCTCGCGGCTGGCCTGATCGGCCTTGGCCTTGGCATCGGCCAGGCTGATTTCATAGGTCGAACGATCAATCTGGAACAGTGGCTGGCCCGCCTTGACGGTTTCGCCTTCCTGATACAGGCGCTTGACCAGAATGCCGCCAACCCGCGCCCGGACTTCGGTTTCGCGAGCGCCTTCAGTTTGCGCCATGATTTCAATCGACGATGCGACCCGCTGTGGCTGAACTTCCAGCACGGTGACTGGAAGCGGCCCCATGGCCGGTGCGGCCGGTGGTTTGCTGTCCGAACATCCGGAAACCAGCGCTGAGCTGAGTGCGATGGTGCCGATCAATGCAGAAAGAGTGGTGCGCTGTGGGGTGGAGATGTGCGACATGAGGATTGCTCCGTGGGTGATTTTTGCGCTATTATATACATTCACGGATGTATGTAAATAATTTTAACTAGCATTTACAATGTGAAACATTCACAGTGGCGAAGGCGATTAGCCGGGCCGGGAGAGGCTGTATGGTCAGGAAAACAAAGGAAGATGCGGAGAAAACTCGCAAGGAAATCATCGAGGCAGCGCGCACCGTTTTTCACCGCTGCGGGGTCAGTCGTTCAACCCTTGAGAAAATTGCCCAGTCAGCCGGCGTAACGCGCGGCGCGGTCTATTGGCATTTCAAGGACAAGGCCGAACTATTTTTTGCCATGCAGGAAGATGTCTTTGCGCCGATGGTGGCGCGGACCGACTCCTTCCTGCTCTCCAAAGACTACGGCAATCCTCTTGATGCCATCGAAGCCTCGCTGCAGGAGTTTTTTCGCGTGCTGGAGGACTGCTCGGTGGTTCGCGAAGTGTTCGAGATCATGATCTCGCGTTGCGAATATGTCGATGAATTCGCCAGCGTTCAGGAGGAGGTTGGCCGGCCCGCGCTGACCTTTCTTGAGAAGATGGAGCGGGTTTACCAGTGTGCCGCAGAAAAGGGTATGTTACGTCAAGGTCTCGATCCGCTAGTTATGGCCCGCGACACTTGGGCTTTTACCAGTGGTTTGCTGCATTTGCTGCTGTCTTGCCAGAAAGGTGACGCTGCCTTTGTCCGGCAGATACCTCAGATGATTGTTTCACACATGGCAATGCGTCGACGCAGCGAGGCTTGAGACTTTATGGGTAGGGTTTGGCGGCGTATAATGGAAAGCTGACATTCACCAAAGTCGCCCGATTCCATTCAGCGATTCAATACAGTTGCAGCAGTTTTGGCTACCGGATTTCTACTCAATTCCGCATGCAACAGTTTTTTACCGGAACGACACTATGAAATATCTATCTCTACTTGCTGCCGCATTCATGGCAGTTTCCACTCAGGTATCTGCCGCAGAGGAAGCCAAAGTCGAAATTTACCTTGATGGCGAACGTCAGCAAACCTTTACGCTGGCCGGACCAAACGCCACGGTCAAATATTTGCCCTCTCTCTACCCGAATACAACACTAGAGTTCCGCCTGCTTGCTCCTGAGCCGCTGATTCTAGAGGTCAAGGAAATGGCGACCGATAGTGGCGCGGTTGTAGCAGTCGGCAAGGTAAAACTGGTCCAGACTGGTAGTTCGTTCGCGATGTCGGAAATCAAAGGCGGAAAATTCCGTACCGCTTATTCGCTGGTTAGAGCTAATTGAGCAGCGCTAAATAGGCTAAAAATTAGTCTGACTAAGCAGCCTCCATGATGAAAGAACATGCCCAGCCACTGGCTGGACACGTTGCCAATCCGAGTCTGGCCGGTGATATGGAGCTGCTTTTAGCAATTAGTCAGGACTTCGCGGGTACGCCCGCGATGAGTGAAACCCTGGCCAACGCTATTCGCCAGATCATGGTCTACATGGAGACCGAGGCAGCCTCTATTTTTTTGCTCGATGCGTCGAATGAAAAGCTAACTTGTCTGGCTTGCGCCGGGCCAGTCTCTATAGAGGGGCTGAGTATCGCGAGAAGTCAGGGAATTGTTGGGCGTGCACTGGTCAGCAATGCCGTGCAGATGGTCCGTGATGTTTCAGTGGACGGCGATTTCAGTACTGCTGTGGATGACAGCACAGGCTTTGTTACCCGTTCTATCTTGTGTGCGCCGCTGGTAGTTCAGGGGCGTATGCTGGGTGTGCTGGAGGTAATCAATAAACGTAAAGGTGACGGACTGTTTGATCTGGCTGATAAACAGTTTCTGCAGGTGTTGGCGGGCATGGTTTCGCTCGCGGTGCATAACGCCCAGATGACCGAAGCCCTGGTCGAGCAGGAGCGTATGCGGCGCGAGCTTGATCTGGCGCGTGAAATTCAGCGCAACCTGCTGCCCAATCCGCCGACTGCCGATTTTCCTGTACAGGGGCTGAATCTCTCTGCCTTGGAAGTTTCCGGTGATTTTTACGACTTTTTTACTTTGGCCGACGGGCGTATTGCCTGGAGCCTGGGCGATGTTTCGGGCAAGGGGATGAATGCGGCCATGCTGATGGCCAAAACGATCAGCCTCTTCCGTTGCCTTTGTAAAACGGTGCATAACCCAGCGCACTTGTTGGCTATGCTCAATGACGAAATTTCTGAAACTGCCAGTCGCGGGATGTTCGTCACTATGGCTGCCGGGGTGTTTGATCCGGTGAGCGGCGAAGTTGTTTTTGCCAATGCCGGGCATCAGCCGCCGCTTTTTCGTTCTGCCGGAGGCGGGTATCTTGAGATTGAAGAATCGTCGCCACCGCTTGGCATTATGTCGGGTATCGAATACAGCGAGCAGCGCTTGCAGCTTGCCGGTGGTCGGCTTTACGTATTTACCGATGGGGTGACTGAAGGGCGGGCCGAAAGTGGCGCTATGCTCGGGCTGTCAGGTCTGCAAGTGCTACTTGATAAACATGCCATTTTGCCACCTGCAGATCAACTGGAGCGTGTTGCCGGGGCGCTGATCCGACCGGGTATGCGACTGCATGATGACCTTACTCTGCTGGTGATTGGCTGATTAATGCATAAGCTGTTTGAGCAGGTTTTTCCGGCGAATACCGAGGTGTTGGCCGAAGTGCGTTCAGTGGCGCATAACGCCTGTCAGTTAGCGCATTGCAGCGATAAGTGCAGTGATGAGATTGTGCTGGCAATCAACGAAGCTTGCATGAATGTGATCCAGCACGGTTATCAATTTGCCGCCGGTCAGTATTTCACCTTGCAACTATCTGTTAATGACGGTGTATTTTTTGCTAATTTGCTAGATAATGGCCTGCCTGCATCTGACACCGATTTGCAGCCCAGAAGTCTTGATGAATTGCGTCCGGGGGGGCTTGGTGTTCGCTTCATGCGGGAGTTAATGGATGGTGTGGCTTATCTGCCTGTGCCGGAGGGTTTTACCAATTGTTTGCAGCTGAGTAAACGTATTTTCTGAGGGGAATCCATTGGAAATTCAGAACGAAGATCGCCCGCCTTATAAGATTGTTTATTTTTCCGGCGATGTTGATCTGCACTCTTCGCCACGTGCTCGCGAGGCTATTTTGGCCTGCCTGAAGCATAAAATGCCTGTGCTGATTGATCTTTCAGCCGTCAGTTACATGGATAGTTCCGGTGTTGCCAGCCTGGTCGAGGGTTATCAAACAGCGCGCAAGCAGGGTTTGGAATTCGGTCTGGTTGCAGTAGCGCAATCGGCAATGAATGTATTGAAGCTGGCGCGTCTCGATAAAGTTTTCCCTATTCATGCATCTTTGGAAGAGCGTCTGGCAGGTGCTTGATTCACTGATTACCTTTGTGGCGTATGTTGGCCAGCGTAGCCTGCAAGCCGTTAGGGAGGTTGGTTATCATGCGGCTTTGCTGGTTGAGGCGTTTTACTGGTTAATCTTTGGACGTTGGCGGCGGCAACCAGTGCGCTTGGCAGCGATCTTCAAGGAGGCAGTTGGTGTTGGAGTGAATGCGATTCCAATCGTCGCACTAGCCTCATTTGCCATCGGTATGATGTTGGCTATTCAGGGTATTTATACGCTACGAACTTTTGGGGCCGAGGGGCAGGTCGTACTTGGTATATCCCTATCGGTAACACGCGAGTTTGCGCCACTGATTACCGGGATATTTGTCGCCGGTCGTTCTGGTTCGGCAATTGCTGCTCGTATCGGGACCATGCAGATTTCACAGGAAATTGACGCGCTTCGGGTTATCGGAATTAATCCGGTGCGCTATTTGGTGGCCCCGCTTCTTGCGGCCATGCTACTGACCATGCCGGCGCTTACGGTGATGTCTGATCTGGTTGCCTTGTTTGGCGGTGCCTTGTATTGCGCTGGTGAGTTGAGCCTGCCCATGGATATTTTCTTTCAGCGTACTTTTGAAGCGCTGGTTGTAGAAGATGTGATTCATGGTGTTTTGAAGAGTTTGTTCTTCGCGGTGATCATTACCCTGATTGGTGCGGCCAATGGTTTTAATGTCAGCGCGGGGGCTGAAGGGGTGGGAATGGCAACAACCCGCTCGGTCGTACTCGGCTGTATCGGCATTATCCTCGCCGATATGGTGTTTACCTTCCTCACCAGTCGCTAAGCGTAGGCCTCTATGAGCACGCCCGATATCGCCATTGATGTTAGCCATTTGGTGACCCATTACGGCACCCGAAAAATTCTTGACGATATTCACTTTCAGGTTCAACAAGGTGAAGTCATGGTCATCATGGGCGGGAGCGGTTCGGGGAAAAGTACACTCTTGCGCCACCTGCTCGGATTGCATCAGCCAACCTCAGGCAGCATCAAACTGCTGGGTAAGGACATTACCAAATTGAGCGCAGATGAAATGTATGATCTGCGCAAGAGCATGGGGGTGGCGTTTCAGGGCGGTGCATTGTTCAACTCGATGACGGTGGGCGAGAACGTTGAGCTACCTTTGCGTGAGCACACCAAGCTTGATCTCAGAACCATCCGCATCATGAGCCGCATGAAGCTCGAAGTGGTTAATCTGGCTGGTTTTGAAAACCTCATGCCATCTGAACTATCAGGTGGCATGATCAAACGTGCGGCTTTGGCTCGAGCCATTGTGATGGATCCGCGCCTGCTATTTTTTGATGAGCCTTCGGCGGGACTGGATCCGGTGGTATCAGCTGAGCTCGATGAACTTATTCTGACCCTGCGTGATGCGATGAACATGACGATTGTGGTGGTTACGCATGAGTTGGAAAGCGCTTTCAAGATTGCTGACCGGATCACCGTGCTAGATCACGGGCGCATTCTGATGTCCGATACGGTTGCTGCTGTTCGTTCCAGCGACAATCCGCGTATTCAGTCCCTGCTAAACCGGACGCCGCGAAATGAAGCAATCAATGCTGATGAGTACATGGAACGACTGACTCGGGAAATATTCTGAAAATGAGGCATCCAGGATGAAAACGTATGAAGCGCGATAACGTCAATTATCTTCTGGTCGGTAGTTTTGTGCTGCTGATGGCCGGTGTTTTGTTTTATGCGTTGTACCGGATTACCGGTCATAGTGCTAAGGGAGATATCTACTTCACGCATTTTCCCAATGTGGCCGGGATAAAAAATGGTGCAGTAGTAACTTACGAGGGGTTTGAAGTAGGCAATGTCGAGTTGGTCGAGCCTGTAGTACGTGAGAACCGCACTTGGTATCGCATCACGCTAAATCTGCGTAAGCCTGTGAAGATACCGGCTGACAGCCATACTGTGATCACTACGCCGGGGATGCTGAGTGCGCCACTGGTCGAGATCAAGGAAGGCAATGGCCGCGACATACTGGCCGTGGGGGCTGATATTCCCGGCGGTGGTAGTTCCAGCCTGATGGATACAGTTGCCGCACTGGCGACGGATCTTGGGAAAATTACGGAAACCAGCATTAAGCCCATGCTGGCAACGCTGAATCAGAGTGTTACACCGGTGATGACTGACATGCGCTCTACGATAGAACGTATCAACCGGGCGGCGGGACGTGTCGATACCTTATTTAGTGATGGCAACGTGAAGCACTGGAACAGTCTGTTGCAGAACGCTGATGGCACTTCGGCAAATGCATTGAAGCTGTCTTCTGACTTGGCGAATATACGTAGTGAAGTCGAATTGTTGGTCAAGGATTCGCGCACGATTGTTTCGGGTAGCGGTAAGGATTTGAAAGAATCGCTACGGCGAGTCGATGCGACGCTCTATCAACTTGAATCAGCCGGTCGAAATTTGAACGAATTCAGCCGGACTATTCGTGAAAATCCTGCCGCATTAATCAATAACCGGCCGCCAGCAGATGTTGAAGGAGCGTCAAAATGAATAGACTGACAGCTTTCTTTTTTGCCGCTGGCTTGCTGCTTGCCGGTTGCGGTAGTGTCCCGCCGGCACCGATAGACCGTTTCTATCGACTGCAGCCGGTAGCTGTTTCCTCTGTTGCCAAACCTTTGTCCGGTGCTGTCGTCGTGCAGACCTTCCGTGCAGACAGTTTGTATGCAGAACGGCCTGTCATCTATAGCGACGCGGCAGGAACCCGTCAGTTGCGTCAGTATCACTACCATCTCTGGCTATATCCGCCAGCGCAATTGGTGCGCGAACATCTGGTCAGTAGTGTGGGCAGTACGCTTGATCTGAGAGGCGGGCTAAGCGCTCCCAATGTGCTGGATGGGCGCTTGGTCGACTTTGAACGCGTGGTTTCCGGCAAGAACAGCAAAGCTGTTGTGGCGCTTGAGTTGCATCTGCAAGCTGGCGGTAAAACCCTGCTTAGTAAAATCTACCGGGCGGAACAGCCAGCCGGTGACGAATCTATGGAGGCTTTTGTCGTTGCAATGGAGCAGGCGCTTGGTAAAATTTATGGCGAGTTTCTGACCGATCTGGCAAAAAATCGATAGCTGCTAGTTCAAGGATTCTGGCATTCAGAAATCGTTTCATCGCCACCCCGTCCGCAGGGTGAGAAGGTGCCGGAAACTGGGTGTGGGGTGCCATCTTCATCCATTTGTGCCGCCAGCGTATCCCAGAACAGCACACCCGATTTGTCGAGTTTGATCCGCAGTAGCCAGCCTCGTTTGGCGGTTTCGTAGTCGAAGCCGTCAAAGACAAAGTTGCCAAGGCTGTAAATAATGGGTTTGCCTTTGTAGTACTCAGCGCCTTGGGTGACGTGCGGGTGGCCGCCGATGACGATTGCTGCACCTTCGTCGATCATCTTGCGGGCGAACTGGCGTTGTCGTTCGCTCGGCTGGGTTTCTTTTTCCCAGCCCCAGTGCATGAAGGGAATGATCAGGTCGGCACCGGCCGCTTTGGCAGCACGGATGTCAGAGATTACGTGGTCATCCTCACTCCATGCCGCGCCTGGCCAGTCGGCACCGGCTTCAAATGAGCGGGGTTTGAATTCGTTGTAGCCAAGAACGGCTATTTTCACGCCCTTGCGCTCAATCCATAACGGCTTGTGTGCTTCAGTCAGGTTGTTGCCGCCGCCAAAGTAGGCAATTCCTGCTTGAGTCAGGTGGTGCATGGTTTCGCGAAAGGCTTCGTGGCCGTAGTCGCCGGCATGGTTGTTGGCGAGCGAAACGGCATCGAAACGCCCTTGTAGCACAGAGAGTGTGGTTGGCTTGGCGCGGAAATTGTAGATTTTGTGGTCGTGCGGCTGACCGCTTTCGGCAACCGGACATTCGAGATTGCCGATCCGGTAGTCAGCTTCTTTCAATACGTTGGCAAAGGGGGCGAGCGGATCGCCGCCTTGGGCGATCAGTCGTCCGGGGCCATCGTCGAGCATGATGTCGCCGGCAAAAATCAGGTTTATGGGTTCGGCTTGTAGAGCGAAGCTGACGAGCGAGGCAAATGCTGCGGTGCACAGGCGTTTTAGGCTCATTTTGTAAGCCCAGCCTGAAGTTCGCAGCTGTATTCCAGTTCGCTGTCACGAACGGGTTCGTAAACCTGCTGGATGCCGGTGAATGCTTTGGCGACCGGGTAGGGGTAACTGGCTTGATGAATCAGCGCCGGGCCGCTAGCTTGATCAACGTAGGTGTAGAGCTTGATACCGGCAAGCTCAGCGGGCCTTGTTCTGAAGACGATGCGGAACAGAAAGTAGGAGCCAATCGAGGTTGGTTTGATGCTGTAGGGACTGTCGCTGGGTTGGGCAATGAGCAATTGTTCCTGGCCGCCATACTTGAGGTGGCAGACCACCTGCTCAGCTTGAGCTGGCAAGGCCAGTGCTGTGATGAGCGCGCTGGCGAGCAACTTGGCGTGCAGCGTCACTGGCTGACGGGCTTGAGTTGCATCTCGACAAACACTGGTTTGCCTTTGACTAGCGCCGGCGTGACCTTGTCGCTGATGAATAGCAGTTTGCCTTGTTGTTCAATTCTGACATTTACGGTGACTTTGGCTTTTTTGCTGATCAGGTCACGGTCAATGGTGGTCTGGAACGGTACGGGAATTATTTGCTCAATCAGGTTGATTTCTACTTCGGCTAATGTACGGGCGCGAGCGCCGGCACGAGCAGTGTCCTGAATCTTGATAATCATCACTGCGTCAGCGGGAAGTGGTACGCGGTTGTAAAAATAAATTCGCCCGCTGATGTCGATAAAACTACTGGCGGCAGATGAAGTTTCAGCTTTGGCGGGAGCGACGTTGCCTCGCTTGCAATGGAGACTATTGCCTTTGGCGTCTTCAAGTACCGCTTCGTCGTTATGGGTATGAAGGCGAATGTCGTTGGCGCGGTAAAGTACGCCCGAAGCGGCGGGGACTTGCGGTAGGGTGACGGTGTCGTCGGAGAAATGTAGGGTAGCGTTGGCGCGACCATCCTGATCGGCAGAAAACGAAATTTGAATCAGGCTGCCGTTGTCGCAGGCGTAAGGCATGCGGGGGGCGTCAGCGAGCGCAGTGAATGGCAGTAGCAATAGGGGCAGTAGATAGGGTTTCATGCGGGTTGCTCGTTAGAAGGTTGAAGCGTAGTCCATTGGCCACCAATGTAGCCTTGAATTGGGCGGAATGCAGTTTTGTACGCCATTTTAGGGCTTTCGGCGATCCAGTAGCCGAGATACAGGTAGGGAAGGCCGAGATTCAGGCATTGGGCGGCTTGCCAGAGAATGTTGTAAACCCCGAAGCTGGCGCCGGGAATGT
>CAYRBE010000007.1:0-26637 GCA_964422345.1 uncultured Dechloromonas sp. | reverse complement strand
TTTTATGCCATTGTCTCCCAGATAAAATATGGTCTGACATCGCCACCGGGCGAGCCGCCGATCGGCTTTACTTTCTCCGGCATCTACCTGATGTGTGCCATCTCGTTCGCTACGGTTTACATGGGCTCACAGACCGAACCGATGATTTTTCTGCTGTTGGGCTGGGGGGAAAGTATCAAGCGACGACGGGAACAAATTTCCGCTGGAAATGGGCCTCAAGTCACCCCCGCACCGGACACCCGTCCATTCCGGCGCATCATGTATTAAGAACCCATGACAATCATTCACTTTCCAAATCGGGCAGCCAGATTGCTGCCGCTCATGGCGGCCTTGTTTACGATTGCCTGCGAAAGTGACACACCGCCTGTTTCCGTTCAGCCCGTTCAGCCCGTCCTGCCCCGTATTGCCGATACAGTCGTTTATCCAGGGCGCCCGCTGGAAGCAGTGCAGGCAGCATCCGCATTGCTGGGTGCCAACCCGCCCCCGATTGGCGACAACTCCCGCACTCACGTCTATGTCGATCTGATGCATCAGGCACGGCGTTTTGGTACGCCAGAAGTTCCCTGGGATGAAAAAGCGATTCTGGGCGACGACGGTTGGCCAATCGGCGACTTCGGCATTTTTTTGATGGTCAGACAAGCAGGTCTGGCAGGCATTGCCGGCACGTATAAGGTTTCATTCAACGGCCGCGCCAAAGTAAGCGCTGTCGCTACAAAAGCCACCATTCATCCAGAACATTACGACCCCGTTGAGAATCTGACTCGCGTCGATATTGATTTGGCGGAAGATGCCTTTCAATTCGTGCTGGCATTCACCCAGACAGGTAGCGGAATTCGCAATCTGAAAGTCATCCGGCCCGGCTACGATGCCAAAAACCCACCGCTATTCACCCGCGCCTTTCTCGATCACGTTTCCCGCTTCCAGACACTCCGTTTCATGGACTGGTTACGCACAAACAACAACCCGGTCAAACACTGGCCTGAGCGGACAACCATTGAAAAGACACACCATGCCTCGCCAAAAGGTGTGCCATGGGAACACATTATTGAGTTGGCCAACCAAACGGGAAAAAATATCTGGATCAATATTCCGGGCGCTGCAGACGACGACTATGTACGCCAACTCGCCCGCCTGCTGAAAGGGAACCTCAACCCGCAAAGCAAGATCTACGTTGAATACAGCAACGAAGTCTGGAATGGCCAGTTCAAGCAACACGGCGCCAATTTCGACATGGCCGAAGCCGAGGTGCGAGAAAACGCCGCTTCCCCCCTTGCCTACGACGGTAAAAAAGATCGGGCAACACTCGGTTATCGTCGCATCGCCAAACGAGGCAAGGAGATCAGTGATATTTTCCGCAGCGTCTATGGCGACTCAGCGATGATGACGACCATTCGGCCGATTTACGCCATTCAAGTCGTGAATACCTACGCCACCGAGATTGGTCTCAAATTTCTGGATGCGGTCTACGGGTCACCATCCCGGTATTTCTATGCAATGGCGGGCGCCCCCTACTTCAATCTGGGCCCGTTGCAGAAAGCCGAAAACCTCACGACGGATCAAGTCCTGCAAGCTATGGAGACCTCTATCGAACGTCTTCCAGAAATCAATCGTTTAGAGAAAAACATGGCGATGGCCCGCTGGCATGGGCTCCCCTTCATTGCCTACGAAGGCGGATCAGACACCTTTGGTCCGGGAAGCATTGATGCGAAGAAAAACGCTAATCTTGATCCGCGCATGGAAGTCGTCTGCAATCGCTATCTCAACACCTGGTATAAAAATGGTGGGCAGTTGTTCATGTGGTTTAACGCGGGTGCAGGATATTGGGATACCCAGTACGGGGCATGGGAACTGACCACTGATCTCTCGATCACTGACACACCCAAGATTCGCTGCGTCGACAAGGCACTCGCCGGACCGAAACCTGCACTTAAGGGCCGGAATATGGCACCGGGAACATTCTCTGCCCTAGCTTATGCCGGCAATGATGCGCCCTTCTCCGAAGCCTCACGCAAAACCCTTCGTTATCTGCACCCCGGAAGTTCTCTCGATTACCTTGTCCTGGCTGACCAAAGCGGGAATTACGAACTCGTTTTGAATGCAGCAAGCGACAAGCCCGGAAACCAGCTCGATATCGCCGTGAACGGACAATCCATTCAAACCGGTTATGAATTGAAGGCAAATGGCTGGGGAAAATTCGTCAGTAACCAACCCATCCGCTTGGTTCTGGACAAAGGGTTCAATACCCTGCGCATAACAACGCACAAAGAATCGACGGGTTTTGATCTTTCAACCGTGACATTTGGCCCAGCTGCCCAATCAATGTAAATTTGCTGCCCGGATTAAAATCAGTCAATGCGTTAAAAACAACGATGCAAATTGTAGAGGGACGTTGTCTCTTTACTCTGTCCGCAATCCACAATCGGCCCGTCAAGACTACCGCTCCAGACTTCATCGAGCCGGAGCAACAATACCAACAGCAATCAGCCACCCAACAAGTTCAGAAATCTGACCCCCGCTGCATCCTTCGCCGAAAGTAACGGTTCGTCGGTGAGTTGCCAGTCAATCGCCAGATCCGGATCATTCCAGGCAATACAGCGCTCGTGTTCCGGCGAGTAGTAATCGGTGGTTTTGTAGAGAAATTCTGCTGTCTCGGTCAGCGTCAGGAAACCATGTGCCAGACCGGGTGGAATCCAAAGTTGCCGCTTGTTTTCAGCGCTGAGCAGTTCGCCGGCCCACATCCCATAGGTTTTCGAGTCTTTACGAATGTCGACCGCAACATCGAAGACGGCGCCCTGCACGACACGGACCAGTTTGCCCTGCGCTTTCGGGGCAATCTGGTAATGCAGACCACGCAGAACATTCTTCTGACTTTTCGAGTGGTTGTCCTGCACGAACTCAACGTTAAGGCCGGTGACTTCCCTAAAGCGTTCAGCATTGAAGCTTTCAAAAAAGAAGCCGCGATCATCGCCAAACACTTTCGGTTCGATGATCAGCACATCGGGAATGGCGGTCTTGATGGCCAGCATCAGAAGGCCCGTTCTTTCAGAATGCTGTTCAGGTATTGCCCGTAACCGTTCTTTTGCAGAGGTTGTGCAAGCATCTCGAGTTGTGCGGCATCAATCCAGCCGGCGCGATAGGCAACCTCTTCCGGACAGGCGACTTTCAGGCCCTGACGCTTTTCAATGGTGGCGATGTACTGCCCGGCTTCGAGCAGGGAGTCGTGCGTGCCGGTATCCAGCCAGGCGTAACCGCGCCCCATGATTTCGACGTTCAGCTGGCTTTGGGCCAAGTAGCGCGCATTGACGTCGGTGATTTCCAGTTCGCCGCGATGCGAGGGTTTAATGTCCGCAGCGATATCGCAGACTTGGGTGTCGTAGAAGTAGAGGCCGGTCACCGCGTAATTGGATTTCGGCTGCTTGGGCTTCTCTTCAATCGACAGGGCTTTTTGATTCTTGTCGAAGTCGACCACGCCATAGCGTTCGGGATCGGTCACGTGATAGGCGAAGACGGAGGCTCCGTCCTTCAGATCGGAAGCACGTTTGAGCAGGCCCTGGAAGTTGTGGCCGTAGAAGATGTTGTCACCGAGGACCAAGGCACTCGGCTGGTTACCGACAAAATTGCGGCCGAGGATGAAGGCCTGGGCCAGTCCGTCCGGGCTGGGTTGGACGCAGTAGCTCAAATTGAGGCCCCACTGGCTACCGTCACCGAGCAAGGCTTCAAAGCGTGGCGTGTCCTGCGGTGTGGAGATGATGAGGATGTCGCGTATGCCCGAGAGCATCAGGGTGGTCAGCGGGTAGTAGATCATCGGCTTGTCGTACACCGGCAGCAATTGCTTGGAGACGGCCAAGGTGGCCGGATGCAGACGGGTGCCTGAACCGCCGGCGAGGATGATGCCTTTGCGTGTGCTCATGATTTTTAGAGGATCTGTTCGAGAATATGGGAAATGCCGAGCTGCCAATGCGGCAGGATCAGGCCGAAGGTGTCCTGTAGTTTCCGGGTATCCAGTCGCGAATTGGCCGGGCGCGGCGCAGGCAAGGGATAGTCTGCCGTGGTGATGGCCTTGATGTTGTCTGGCGTGACCTTGATCGGCTTGCCGGCGGCACGGGCAGCTTCGATTACGTAGCAGGCGTAGTCATGCCAGTTCGTTTCGCCGCCAGCGACCAGGTGGTACACGCCATACGGGAATGTGTGATCGCCCGCCAAGGCGTGCTGGCGAATCAGTTGAGCGGTGACATCGGCGAGTAAGGCAGCCGAGGTGGGCGCCCCCCATTGATCGGCAACAACACCCAGGCTGTCACGGTCGACGGCCAGACGAAGCATGGTTTTGGCGAAGTTGTTGCCATGGGCACCCACCACCCAACTGGTACGGAAAGTCAGGTGTTTTGCGCCGCTGGCCTGCAAGGCCTGTTCGCCGGCCAGTTTGCTCTGGCCATAGACGCTTTGCGGGTTGGGCGTGTCGTCTTCGCTGTAGGCGCCCACCTTGTTGCCATCAAAAACGTAATCGGTGGAGTAATGCACGACCAGCGCATTGAGTCGGGCGGCCTCTTCTCCGAAAACGCCTGGCGCAACGGCGTTGACCGCGTAAGCGGTGTCCTGATCGGATTCTGCTTTATCGACGGCGGTATAGGCGGCCGGATTGACGATTACATCGGGTTGGACCCGACGAACCAAAGCACGAATGGCCTCGGCATCAGAAAGGTCACATTCGGCATGGTCGACCGCAACAATCTCGCCCAAGGGGGCCAAGGCGCGTTGCAGTTCGAAACCGACCTGGCCGTTTTTACCGGTGAGCAGGAGTTTCATGCGGCACCGTATTGTTTGCCGACCCAGCCCTGATAGGCGCCACTGGTCACGTTGTTGACCCAGCTTTGGTGATCGAGATACCAGCGCACCGTCTTGCGAATGCCGGTTTCAAAGGTTTCGGCCGGTTTCCAGCCAAGTTCGCGTTCAAGCTTGCTGGCGTCGATCGCATAGCGCCGGTCATGGCCCGGGCGATCCTTGACGTAGGTGATCTGTTCAACATAAGGCTGGCCGTCAGCGCGCGGTGACAGTTCGTCGAGTATGGCGCAGACGGTGTGCACAACATCCAGATTCGGTTTCTCGTTCCAGCCGCCGACGTTGTAGGTTTCACCCAGACGACCGGCTTCGAGAACACGGCGGATGGCGGAGCAATGGTCTTTGACGTAGAGCCAGTCACGAATCTGCTGGCCGTCACCATAGATCGGCAGCGGCTTGCCGGCCAAGGCGTTGTGGATGACCAGCGGAATGAGTTTTTCCGGGAAGTGATACGGGCCGTAGTTGTTGGAACAATTGGTGGTCAGTACCGGCAAACCATAGGTGTGGTGATAGGCGCGCACCAGATGGTCGGAGGCGGCTTTGCTGGCAGAGTACGGGCTGTTCGGTTCGTAGCGGTTGGTTTCGCTAAAGGCCGGATCATCTTTGCTCAGCGAGCCATAGACTTCGTCGGTGGAGACATGCAGGAAACGGAAGGCCGCTTTGTCCGCATCGCCCAAGCCGCCCCAATAAGCCCGCACCGCTTCGAGCAAATGAAAAGTGCCGACGATGTTGGTCTGAATGAAATCTTCCGGACCATGAATGCTGCGGTCGACGTGCGATTCGGCGGCAAAATTGACGATAGCGCGCGGTTTGTATCGGGCGAGCAAGCCGGCGACCAGATCAAAATCGCCAATGCTGCCTTTGACGAAAATATGGCGCGCATCACCGTCGAGTGAAGCGAGGTTTTCCAAATTGCCCGCGTAGGTCAGTGCATCGAGGTTGATGACCAGCTCATCAGACTGGGCCAGCCAGTCGAGAACAAAATTACTGCCGATGAAGCCGGCACCACCAGTGATTAAAAGCATAACCTCTTTCTTAAAGATTATCTGTCCGATAATACTATCGTCATTTTCGTTTCAATTTACGCTCGCACTCTTACTCATGTAATCCGCTAGACGTAGGGCTAGTTGCACAAGTGGCATCGTTGGATTGCCGCCCCCTCCTGTCGGAAAGACACTGCTACCTGCGACAAAAAGATTATTGACGCCAAAGACTTTACAGTTCTTGTCGACAACCCCCCAGCGTGCTGAAGTAGCCATGCGAGTGGTACCCATATGGTGGCAATGATGGGAGACCTGAATCTCAAGCGCCTCATTCGTCACAAAGTCGTTTAGCTTGACGAAACCGAGACCGGAACTTGCAAAATTCCTGGCAATTTCTCGCCCGATAGTTCTGATCGTCTTTTTGTCTTCCTGACTCAGGACCCACTTGACGACCGCCTTGCGCACCCCGAGAGCATCCCGTTCATCACTCAACGTGATTCGACTTCCTTCCGGACTGGGGAACTGCTCAAGCAAGGTGCCGATCGTCCCGGCACCAGGACAATTGAAGTTCTCAATGAATTGAACTTTGTCTGAAACACCCAGATTACAGGCCAGATTTTTGAAGAAATTTTTGACGGCGGCCGTTCGACCGTAGGAGCTGACTTCCTGAACCACACCGAATGAAATATTGCCTCGCCCGATTTTTGACTGCTCGACATAACGATCTGTTGGAAAATACTGAGCATCGGAATATTTGAATGTATCCGAGGGAATGAAGCTTCCTAGCGGCACATTCAAATGCTCCATAAAGCACCGCCCGGCCCAATGCATGCCATCGAGTTTAGCCCTTTGCAGCGTGTCGCTATTGAGTAGCATGCGTGCATTTTCAATGGCACCGAGCGCAAGCACAAAACGGCGCGCCGTCAGGCTGGCGCGCTGATTTTTGTAATCGACCAGAGTTAAAGAGCTGATATCGCCTGTCGCCTTGTTGTAAATTACATCGACACAGTTGCAGTGATACAAAAGATCAATATTCTTAGCGGACTTGATCTCTTCCATGTATTTGCTGCCAAACCGCGTCGGAGAACTCATGGCAAACTTGTCTGCCGCAAACTTATCACCCGGCATGTCAGGGTTGACTGCAGAAAATCCACTCTCAGGCAGATCAAGAATCCGCATGGCTGCGGGTAAAAACCGGTTGAACTCCTCAAATGAAATGGGCCAACCCGGCACGCCCCCTGGTGGATCTTGAGAGAAATCAGCGGCATCAAATGGTCGACACCGCCCTGACCAGTGATTCGATGTTCCCCCGAAGTATCGCAAGCGCGCTCCCTGAGCATAGAGATCGATACCTTGCGTCTTGACTGCATAGAGTGACTGCGAGGATTCGTCGTAGGACAGGCCGCCGCCCTCAAGTAGCGCGGTGCGAATTCCCTGCCGCGCCAGGTTCAAAGCCAGCGAAATTCCTGCGGGCCCGGAACCGACAACACATACGTCGTAAGTCCCCAAATTTTTCTGAGCCTGAAAATCGCGGATCATTTAGCACCCACTTGGAAATAATGCTTGGGGATGACCCATCCATTCACCAGAACGAAGTCTTCATCAACGTTGCTCTCCACAGGCGACAGGAATGGAGAGATTCGGTTTCCTGTCATCAACCCGCCACAACCGGAAAAAACAATCGCCAATCCGACCTTCAGGAAGTTTCGCCGAGCCGCATGGACCTTTAACGAAGCGCCTTTTGTAAGCTCCGATTGTTCAGTTTGATTATTCATATAAGTGCCCCTGATTAGCTGAGCTCAATTTAGCCGAGCGAATACCCGCCTCTGTGTCCCAATTGCAAACTTTTAAGCACAGCTGGGCCTGCTTTCAGACGCGAGTCATTACGGCTCGCAACAATTCACACTTGCGACACATAAGACACGCTGAACTCGTTGAAAATTTTTACTTAATTGAATCAACCATGGATAGTTTTGATGCTTCAGGCACGAACGGAACACTCATTGCCGTCTTTGACCTACCGACCCGACATCGACGGCCTTCGTGCGATCGCAGTGCTTGTCGTACTCGTCTTTCATTGTTTTCCAACGCTTTTAAGTGGTGGTTTCGTTGGCGTGGACGTCTTTTTCGTCATTTCCGGCTATTTGATCGGGCGGACCAGCTTCTCTGAAATCATTGAAGGCAAATATTCTGTCCGGGCGTATTTTGCCCGGCGGGCCCGCCGGATATTCCCTGCACTGATCATCGTGATCATCAGTGTGCTGGCGGCAGGCTGGTGGCTCCTCTTACCGGTTGAATACGAACTACTCGGCAAGCATGTCGGCGGCGCTGCACTATTCATTTCAAACTGGCAGTTCTGGCGTGAAGTGGGTTATTTCAATACCGAAGCAACACTCAAACCTTTATTGCATCTGTGGTCGCTGGCCGTGGAAGAGCAGTTTTACCTGATTCTGCCGCTGCTGATGCTTGCCAGCCGCGATCATCTGCGCCGCCTTCCCTGGCTGCTCGGAAGCCTTGCTCTGATCTCCTTCGTCAGCGTGCTTTGGGGTTTGTCCGACCATAAAGCCTGGGCTTATTTCCATATCCTTTCCCGCTGCTGGGAGCTGCTGATCGGCGTCGGGCTGGCCTATTGGCAAAGTCCCTTATGTGTCAAACCGCTTCCGACAACATGGCGTAAAGGCCCGGCAAGCCTTGCCGGAGTCAGCGGATTACTTCTGGTTCTGGGCTCCGCTGCCGGCTATTCCGAAAGCACCTCATTCCCGGGCCCAAGTGCGCTGATCCCCACCCTGGGAGCCGCTTTGCTGATTGCGGCGGGAGCGATGGCACCGGTTAACCGCTTGCTGGCCTGGCGTCCGTTGGTCTACATCGGCCTGATCAGTTACCCGCTCTATTTGTGGCACTGGCCCTTATTGGCCTTGCTACGCCTGATTGATGGTGTCGACCTTGACGTTGAAACCCGACAACAGGTCTTTCTGTTGTCCTTCCCGCTGGCAATGATCACCTATCACTTGATTGAGCGACCATTGCGCCACTCAGCCCTCGCCCGTCGGCGGGTTTTTCCGTTGTTGCTGTGGGGACTGCTGCTGTCCGTCGGGGCATTCGGTTTCTATATTTACAAAAGCCAGGGACTCCCTGATCGACGCCCCGATTGGGATACCACCCTGCGTCCGGCTACGCTTGCCAGCGCACCACCGCCTGCCGGTTTTACTAACCCCAGCAAAGCAATTTTGCTCGGTGACAGCCATGCATTGATGTATTCGGAAAGCCTGAGGAGTTATTTCCGTAAACACCATGGACAGGAACTCATCTATGGTTTTCGTGCGGGCTGCAAACCCTTCTACAACCTCGACAAACACATTCCAGGTCAAACGCCAGAAGGCTGCCCACGATCAACCAACCCGATGATTGACCAGGCGATTAACGCCCCCGAGATCGACACCATTGTTGTGGTAGCCGCCCTCAGCAAATATAGCTTCAGCCACATGATTTATCCTGGTCACGAGCAAGCTTCGTCAAATGCCGAAGCAAATTACCCGCTCGTAGATCTGGCTACAGAAGATACTTTTGCCCGACTTGCCGCTTCTGGCAAACGGGTCATCGTGTTTTATTCAACCCCTATTTTCCCGTTCGCCATCAGTGAGTGCCAACAACGTCCAGTCCGCTGGCGAAGTGAGGCGCGCAATGAATGTTCAATTTCCATCAGCAGTTACGCTGATCAACAGGACTGGTCACGTCAGAAACTCAGCTCATTGCCGGCGCGCTATCCGAACGTCACACTTTTTGATCCGGCAAAGATGCTCTGCAATATCGAGTCATGCAATGTACGTCACGGGAAGCATCTCATCTACAGTGACAATGCCCATCTCAACGCCTTCGGTGCCCTGTGGGTTTCTCAACACTTTGATTTCTGAGAAGCGCAGAACCCATCATGATCGACCAACTGCTCAAGGCATTTCTCGTCATCCTGCTGATTGCCACCTTCTTTATTCTCCTTGACCTTATTCCCATGGATGAGGAAGTTCTAAATGCTGAAGCAATTCAGGAATCAATGTCCAGAGACTGTTCAAAGCCCGATGGCGTAGCCTTTAGTGCCAAGTCACTTTTCTTTTGCTCCGCAAAAAACGAAAAGTCTGAAACGAATTAAGCCGAATTTCGAATTTAAATAGCGTCAACCGCGACAACATCATCGCTCCCGAAGAAATAAGCCACAGGCTGCATGCTATGATCGGCATCGTAGATTTCCCTCCAGAATCTTGTCTCCCAAGACATGCAGGAAGGGAACAGAAAAAATCAATGAACTCGGGAGTTTTAAAGTTCGATGCGTATCGGCATACTTGAAGATGACTTGGCTCAACAGGACCTTTATCGTCTCTGGTTGGGAGCGGCGCAACACAGTTGCAAGTGCTTCGGTACAGCCAAATCATTTCTTGAGGCACTGGATGGCGAACCTTTCGACCTCTTGATCATTGACTGGATGATTCCAGATAGTTCTGGTGAACTCGCGCTTAAATGGATACGCGAAAATATTGGCTGGCATGTCCCAGTAATTTTCATCACTTCACGTGAGTCTGAGCTCGACATTGTGACGGCCTTGCGCGCGGGGGCTGATGACTATCTAGTCAAGCCAGCAAAGTGCCTTGAACTGCTAGCCAGGATTGAATCACTTGCTCGACGCATGACGCCACCTAGCGTAGTACAAATTGGCGTCTATGAAATTAACCAGGATGTTCGCCAAATCCGTTTGCGTGGCAAAGAAATTGAACTGACGCAAAAAGAGTTTGAGTTGGCCTGCTATCTGTTCCAAAACCACGGCAAGCTTCTTTCCCGCGTACACCTTCTGGAAAAACTCTGGGGCCTCAACGCGGATGTGGACACAAGGACAGTTGATACCCATGTCAGTCGAATCCGTCGCAAACTTGGCATCAATCCGGACAATGGCTGGCAGATTATCCCTGTTTACGGTTATGGATACCGCATTGAGAAATTAGCTGCCAACCAAATTGAGTCGACTTAACGAATCACTTTGGCAGACGCCGCCTGCAATTTAAGCAGGATCTTCCGTAATTCACGGCGCCAATTTTCAGAAATTTCAACGAACTCAGTCCCTACATGATGCTCGTCATTGCCGAGAGCAGCCTTGTGGGTCACACGAAGGCGTATAGACTGCCTTCCACTTTGATTTTTCTGAACATCACCCAGGGTGATTTCGCTTTTATCAGCGATGCTCGCCAGCGTTGCCCCTTTCAGACGTAAGCCAATCCCCCCCTCTCCGACGTCATGGATAACTGTCGATTGCTGACAATCGAGAAATTGAAGCATTTCTTGCCAACCTTCATTGTGCTGAAAATCGACTTGAATACGCGGAAACAAGCGCATTTCATTCAACATAATCCAATCAGGCCACTGCATACGAAAACGCAAATTACCGGCCACCCCGGACGCACCGAGTGCTGCGGGTATCAAGCAACATAAAGCCACGCTACCCCCTGACTGAAAAGACAAATTAACTTGATCTTCGAACCAGTCTGCGCGGGACGGGGCGGCTAAGCCCTCCAGTTCTATGGCTAACTCACGATGCGTCGTGTCGATGGCAATAATACGTGCAGGAATCCATTCATCGCCACCTTTCGGCCAAATTAAAACTTTTGAAAAATTATCCCTGAGTTCAACAAGAAAACGCTGAATCGACAAATGGTCAGCCACGACTTTAAGCAATTCATCCTGAAAATCTGGCGAGGAAGGAACCGCGGGCGAGATTTCTTTCTCCCCGCTTTGAGCGTTCTGCAACCGTTTAAATAAGCTAAGAAAATTCAGCAAGACCGTTCCTGTTCAGCGTCAACCTTACTTCCCCTCTCCTTGATTCTCGCAGGAACGCCAACCGCAAGAGCGCCCGCAGGAACATCACGGATAACCACTGCATTGGCGCCAATCACCGCATCATCACCAATCGTGATGCCGCCAAGAATTTTTGCTCCGGCACCAATATCAACCCGGTCTCCAATCACCGGCGCAGCCCGTTGACCGGTATGACTCAAACCAATGGTGACCCCTTGGCGAATCACGACATCATCGCCAATCACTGCATCCCCGCTAATGATGATTCCACCAAAATGCTCGATTAACAATCGCCGACCTACCTGCGTTTCACAATGCAGCTCAATACCGGTGGCAATCTGGCACAAAGTACGCATCACCCGATAGAGCAAGGAAAACGGCTTACGCAACAATGCGGGACGAACACGATAGCGCCACTGTCCGAAACGATAGACGCACATAACCCAAAACCCCTGTCGCGAAATATCCTTATCGTAGGTTTTCCAATCTTCACGTAATAATTCGAACATTAACGATCACCGGTCATGACAACGGTGCTTTACGTAACGATAGCCAGTGAAGCACTCTCCTGTACAAATCTTCAGGAATGAAAGGCTTTGAAATAAAGTCATTCATCCCGGCGTCCATGCAGGCAGCTCTGTCTTCGGCAAAAGCATTCGCAGTCATGGCCAATACTGGAACCTCAGCAAAAGCAGGCAATTCACGAATTCGCCGCGTCATTTCGAGTCCTCCCATGACGGGCATCTCCATATCCGTAATGATCAAATCAAAGTACTCAGAGGCCAGCATGTCAAGCACTTCCATCCCATCACCAGCAATCGTGACCCGTAGTCCTGCATCCTCAAGAAACTCCTGAGCGATCATCTGGTTGATAGGTTCATCCTCAACGACAAGCACCTTGGCTCCGGGATGATTTTTAAGAATGAGCTGTTCAGGCTGTTCACTCGACATCGTAAGTTCATCACCCGATATCGCCAAACTGGCCAGCAAGCAGCCCCGCAACACCGACTGACTGAGCGGCTTGGCAATCACATCTGCATAGCCGGCAGCTTGTGCAGATTCCACGACTTCGTTGTCACCAAAGGCAGTCGCCAGAATACAAACGGGGTCTCTTTTTAGTCCCAAATCCTTGATTTCATTTAATAACTGGAACCCATCCATATCAGGCATATTCAAATCAATAAGGGCCACATCAAAGGGATCGCCTTCCTGATCAGCCTGCGCAATCAGCCTCAATGCTTCACCGCCAGAATCAGCAGCCAGTGGATACATGCCCAGTTTACTCAAGAGCAGAGTGTGCACCAGCAAGGTAATCGGCATATCGTCCACGACCAATACGCGCAAACCTTCAAGCGCATTGGGAGATACCTCCGACAGATTAAAGGCCGTGGTATTTTTACGAAGGCGCACAGTGATCCAGAAGGTACTCCCCTGGCCGATGGTGCTATTTACACCGACAGTGCCTTGCATCAACTCGGCAATATGACGTGTAATGGCGAGTCCCAGTCCGGTGCCGCCAAATTGACGATTCGTCGATGAACTGGCCTGAACAAAGGGAGTAAAGATACTGGCAATCTGCCCCGGTTCCATACCGATGCCTGAATCCTGAACTTCGAAACGAATCAAGACATCACTTTCTGTTTCTTCTTCGAGTCGACCGCGCAACACGACTGTGCCACTCGGGGTAAATTTCACGGCATTACCCAAATAATTGATCAGCGCCTGACTTAAACGTGTCGGATCGCCAATCAAATTACCAGGCAAACCTTCCATATCAATGACAAGCTCAATGCCCTTGGCACGGGTCTGCAAGGTCACAATCGAAGAAATTCGACGCAGCATTTCGTCTAATTGGAAATCAATTTCTTCGAGTTCGACTTTGCCTGCCTCGATCTTTGAAACATCAAGAATATCGTTGATCAATGAGAGCAAATGATCGCCCGCGTTGGCAATCAATGTGAGTTTTCCAGATTGAGCCTTGGTCAGATTCTCCTTACGCAATAGGTGAGTAAAGCCAAGAATCGCATTCATCGGGGTCCGGATCTCATGGCTCATGTTCGCCAGAAAAATACTCTTAGCTTGCGTAGCCTCTTCGGCGATGGCCTTTGCCTGAAGCAATGCCACCTCGGTTCTCTTCAGTTGGGTGATATCGACAAAAGTAATCACCAGGCCGCCACCCAAGATTTGCCCACCGACCAGCATATCGAGTTCCTGTCCCTCCTTGGTGGTGATTCTGTACTCCCAGTCGAGCAACTTACCATCCGCTTGGACCGCCTGCTCCAAGCCGGCAAACCAATTTTCCTGAACCCGTGCCCGGTAATCAGGATCTGGAAAGGCACTTGACCACCAATCATCAAGACTTAAAAACTCATTCTCGTTATAACCAAAAACTGAGAAGAATTGTTTATTGGCATATTTAATCCGATTCCCTTCGAGCAAGACGATGGGAACCGGCGTGGTTTGAAACAACAATCGGAACTGTTGGTCCCGTTCAGCAATTTCAACATTTTTCTGCTCAATCAGCGCCCTTTCGGCGATCCGTTCACTTTCATTCGACTTACGCTTGGAGATGTCCTCGAAAAGCCAGATGCTTGCTGCCTCAGGATCTTCCGGGTTAATCGCCGAACCTGAAAGTCTTGTCCAGACATGTTTGCCATCCCGATCAAGCATGGGTAACTCAATTGCGTAGTTTTCCCCTCTGGAAAGTGCAGCGTAGCCTTCGTTGCCAACCCGCTCATAAGATTCTTCATCCAGATAGAAAACTCGCATCTTAAGATGATCCAATTCCTCACAGGGATATGAAAATATATCAGCCATGCACTGATTGGAAATAATCAGTTCGCGATTTTTAACGAGATTAATGCCAACACTTGCATTTTCTAGGATCGTATTCAACATCACGTTACGTTGGGCGACCTTCCTTTCCAAATCTTCATTTAGATCAAGAATGCGTTGTTCAACCATTTTCTCATTAGATATATCTCGAATATCCTGAGATGTACCCAGCAAGAGACCACTCTCATCGCGGATCTGAGACCAACTCACTGAGACATCAATCTGTTGGCCATTTTTATGATGGCGGCGCGTCTCAAAATGCTTAATCTGCCTTTCCTGAGTCACATGTGCGAGGAGTTGTTCGCTGGCTGGATGTAAGGCTTCAGGTACAATTAACCGGGTCAGCGCTTGCCCCAAGGCCTCCTCTTCACTGTAGCCGAACATTTTCACGGCAGCCTCGTTCCAGCTGGTCACGACGCCATCAAGCGACAAACCAATAATGGCATCGTTCGAGCCTGTAACAATCGCTGCAAGTGTAGCCATCGATTTATGCAGATCAGACTCTTTCTTCCGGCGACGATAAGTTAGATAGAAGTGAAGTAATCCCGATATCAATACAGTGACCATAAAGATATAAAAAAAGACATTCACTGGATTGATGAAATTCAAATGCCTTACAAAATTTGGCAAGGCATGCATCTTGATTAGCCAGGTTCGACCATAAATAGGCACCTCAACTTCACGGGAAAACGTCAGAGAGTCGACTTGAGCACTGTTCGGCGACGTAAAGAAAGGAAGCTGTTTTCCCCCATCGATTACATTGAAAATGGAGAGGGAAAAGCTGTCCTGCTGGAAATCAAAGTCGGACAGCACCGTGTCAATTGCAAGCGGCACATTAACAATCCCAATTACAGACTCCTTTCGAGCGACTTCGCTGTCTGGCGTCACAAAATTCGAGTACACGGGAAGCATCAACAGGAACCCCTGCTGAGGAGAGTCAACGGACTGAACCAGTGTGATCGGTTGGGTAATTCGTGCTTCACCATTAGATATAGCCGACCAAATCGTCTCGTGTCGATTTGCTTCAGAGGCAATATCAAGGCCGATGGCTGCAGCATTCTTCGCTTCAGGCTCAATGTACTGGACAATGAAACGTTCACCGGAATGTGCCTGGAAATCACGAAACCTGTCGATTACCCGGCCTTCCCGCTTCATGGCATCCAAAAACCCATTTTCCTGCTCAGCGGCAACACGACGGATAAATGCAAAGCCATTAACGCCGGGAAACTCCCGCTCTATATCCCGTGAATCGATGTAATTACGAAATCCCTGACGATCGATCCCCCGACCGACAGCAATTGCTCCACGCAAGCCGAGCAAACCATGTTCATAGATACGAATTCGATCTTTCAGCTGCTGGATGACGGCAGTCTGCAACTCCTGAAACCGGTTTTCTTTTTCCTTGAGCTGCTGTTGATTCAAGTTGATGGCATACAGGCAGGCAATAAGGGTTCCAGTTAATAAAACCAACAAAGGCAGCGTTCCCTTTCTTACCAGGGCAACGAAAAAACTATAACTCATTGATTTTTTAACAGTCACAACAGGATCTCAAAGAAAGTTATTTGAATATTGAGTACGCTACTCAATATGAATATTACAACACGCGGATGATTAGCACCTGCGAATGGATAAAAAACAAATTGCAAAATTGTAGACACAATCGGGGCAGGACAAAATCTACCAGGGACGTGTCGGACTCCGCTGGCCAGCCTGCGTTTCCTGCCAGGCACGCTGCATGAGATCGGCGATTCGAGATGATTCTTGTGCTTTCGTTTCCTTGCAACTACGGGTAGCACGGTAAGCACGTAACCGATGCCAGCTGGACTCGAGCCCGGCAACCAGTTTTGCAATCAGCCAGCCATGATGCTTCCGGTAAAACAACAATTCACTGCGCATCCGCCAGAGTGTCAGCTGAGATCCGGAAGAAGAGAAATCATGATTTTCAACTGTCTTCGATGACTCACCGCCCCAATGGCGAATCACCACATCAGGCCAATACCAGATTGTCCAACCTGCTTGATAAAAACGCCGGCACAGATCAACTTCCTCGTAGTAGAGGAAAAACCGCTCATCAAAATCGCCGACCTGTTCAAGTGCCGAACGACGGATCAGAGCAAAGGCACCGGGGACCCAATCGACCTTGGCTGCCTGGCCGGAGTCATCCCAGGTCCGGTCAAAGCGTCCGAAAAAACGTGATTTGGGAAAACGCGCGGCCAACCCTGAAAGAACAAGAAATTCGTTGAGCAGCGAAGGAAAGCATCGGGCAGAAGGCTGCCATTGCCCAGCCTTGTCCAGCAGCAACCCGCCTCCCATACCAATACGCGGATCTGCGGCCATGTGCGCCAACGCGCGCTGCAAAGCCTTGGGTTCAAGCAGTGCGTCGGGATTGAGCAGCAGGATGGTATCTCCCGTCGCGACCTTGAATCCGACATTGTTGGCCGCCGCAAAACCGAGATTGATTTCGCTACGAATCAGACGAACTTCCGGAAAGTCGGACTCCACCATATCAGCCGAGGCATCGCGTGAGGCGTTATCAACGACGATCACTTCCAATATGACCCCCTCACACACTTCGAACAATCGACTGAGACAGGCGCGCAGAATCTCGCGGGTATTGAACGAAACAATGATGACGCTGGTTTTCACTTGGCTGGACATGGAAAGACTTTCAGGACGAACGATTGCGATCGGTACGAACCCACCGGGTTGAGGTTTTTGCAGAATTCATGATCGTGCGCAGCATGGCGAGCTTCCAGAACAGGTATTTCGGGACATAAACAAGGATCATCGCCAATTGCCCCCATGTAATGCCGCCCACCCGCGCAGCAATCAGGACATGTAAGGCCACGATGGCCAGGCCGGACAGCGAGAACATCCAGGCCAAGGGCGATGACAGGAGCAACAAAATCAGCAACAGCAACACGTGATAGGCGATTGGCAACAACAACAGATCGAGCAAAGGCTCCAAAAATCGCGGTTGACCGCTGAAGACCCGCGTGAACAAGGAAGGCGCATGGTCAAGCAACATGCGCAAACGTCCCCCCTCCCAACGCGCTCTCTGAGTTTTCTGGCCAGCACCGGCGACCGGCATGTCGCCACGCACCACGGTTTCATCCGCAAAGTGCACACGAATATCGGCTTCAATCAGGCGCAAGTGATACTCCAGATCCTCAACCACTGAAGTCGCGGAATAGGGAACCCGCGCCAGGACCTCGCTGCGCAAGGCAAAGCCGTTACCGAGAATCCCCGCCGACCAACCAAGCGCATGCCGGCCCCGTGGGCGCAGACAATTGAAGGCACAAAGCGCGAGCTCAGTCAGGCGAATACGCGCGGACTCAGTGGCATTCAGTACCGTGTATCGGGTCTGGACGACCTGAGCACCGGCTGCAAAGTAGGCACGAATGACGCTGAGCAGATTCTGCTCGGCCAGCGTATCGGCATCAATCACCAGATAACCGAGGAAGTTCTCGTTCGCCAAGGAATTGAACGCGAAATCCAGCGCGTATCCCTTTCCTCGCTGCTCGAGGTTATGGCGCTCCAGCACACGAGCACCGTGTGCTCTGGCAATCTCTGCCGTCGTATCGCTACAGTTGTCGGCGATGACACAGACAATCGAATCGCCATCTGCCTGGGCAATGGCAAGCAGATTGTCCACCGTACGGGCGATCCCCTCCGATTCGTTGTGTGCCGGCACAATGATTGCCAAGCGTCCCGAGGCGGGGAGGAGTCCTGCAGGCAAGCGCTGCGTCCGTAATCCCGCCAGAGAAAGAAGCAACAGATACAGCGATCCCGGCAAAACCAGAATCAGCAGCACGCACATCAGTAACAGTGCCGGCATCGACTCAGGCATGGGGCACTCCCTCGAGTCGGCGGCGGAATATCTGAGCCAGACGCGTCACATTCGGATTCAGATCATAATGCTCACGCACCCGCTCACGCCCGGCTTCACCCAATTCGTGCCGCAGCGCTGGATCGTCGATCAACTGGGCCAGCGTATCGGCCAACTCCTGAACATCCGAGGGCGTGGTCAGCAAGCCATCGATCCCATCGCGGATCAACTCCGGAATCCCGGTAATTCGTGTTGTGACACACGGCACCCCGCTGGCCATGGCTTCCATCAGCACCACCGGAATACCTTCGGCAAAGCTCGGCAAAACAAAGACGTCGCTCCGGGCGTACCAGGCGCGGACCTGATCCTGATTCAAGGGGCCGGTCATTTCGACGAAATCATTCAATTCATGGCGGTCCACCGCAGCACGCAATGAATTTTCATCCGGGCCGTTACCGACGATCACCACTTTGAATTGCCGCCCCCAATCACGCAGCACAGTACAGGCATCGACAAGCACATGCTGTCCCTTGGCAGGGGTTAGACGTCCCACACAAAGAATGGTGAATGGACGATCACCGGCGGGCTGGCGCACGGGGTTGTAATTGGCTACATCAACGCCAAGCGGGCAAATATCAAACTTTCCCCAACTGGCAGCCGGCGAAAGTTTCATTAGCTGACTGCGGGCAAAGCGTCCGATGCACACCATGAAATCAGCCGCACCAATTTTCTCGATCAGTTTTTCAGCCTGCACATCATAAAACTCGTCTGGACCATGAATGGTCATTGAAAGCCCGATTGGTAAAACCTGCTTCAGCAACAAGGCGATATTCGCAGCAGCCGTACCGAAATGTACATGGAGATGGCTAATCTTCTGCGACTGCATCCAGCGAGCCAGCATCAGCGCCTCGGTAAAATAAAAGAAACCGTAAAGCATCTGCTTGATGTTCCAGCCACCAAAGGTCAAGGCCTTGCGCAGGCCGCGCAGATAAGCCGCCGGTCGAGCCAGACCCCAGCAATGCCCCCCCAGAGCACCGGCAACGCCGTGCGCCTTGAGGTAGTAGGTTTGGTCCAGCTCTTCGCGCTCATCGGCTGTCATCGCATCGCGACTACGGTCAGGTGCATTGACGGATGCGCAGGCAATTTCGAAGCCATTCAAACGTAACTGGCGCACCTCGCGCAAGATAAACGTATGCGAAACCGAAGGATAACGGCTGATCAGATAAGCCATGCGTGGCGCACTGTTGGCACGCCGGATGGCAAGCATTTCAGGTTGACCGGCTGCTTTCAATGCCGCCCCAGGATGGTTCATTTCAGCAATCACAATCCCTGTCCTTCACAAATAATTTCATCGTAAATTTCTTCTGCGCGATGGATTTTTGCCGGCCAGCTGTGGCAAGCCTCGACTCGTTGCCGCCCTACTCTGCCGCGCGCCATCCACTCATGAGGATGTTCAATCACATCCAGAAGCGTGGCGGCCAGTTCCTTCACGACTGCTGCGGGTGTGGTCAGATCAATCAGGTGACCCACCTCAGCGTCGATCAACTCGGATGGACCGCCGAAGTTCATCGCAATCGCCGGCCGGGCCGAAGCCATGGCTTCAAGCAATACTGCACCGCCGGATTCACGCACGGACGGCAGACAGAAGACATGCGCGCGCTGCATTTCCAGCGCAACGGCCTCTGCAGGTAGATTCCCATGAAAACTCACCACATCCAGCAGGCCAAGCGCCCGACTCTGTTCTTCCCATTGCGTACGAAGCGGCCCATCGCCCACAACGGTGAGACGCACTGCATGACCCAGACTGATCAGTCTGGCCACAGCCTCAAGCAACAAGGAAAGGGCTTTAGCCGGGATCAATCGTCCAACGAAAAGAATACGCAAGGGAATGTTCTTACCAGGGATATCCGGCCAGTCAGTGGCGCTAAAGCGTTCCAGGTTGACCCCGTTCTCAACCATTGAGATACAACGACCGCGATATTTTTCCGGCACGCCCTGCCGGGTTGCTCGGGTTGCCGTCAAGATACGTGTGGCACGACGTGACGAACCGATGATGCCGTCAAACAGACGACCAAACTCACGCACACGGACCAGCCAGGTCGACTCCTGACGCAAGACATCCGAGAAACCGGGTGGGTCTGTCAAACCGCTATTGAGCGGTCCGATCAACGTGGGCAACCCAAGCCGCCCAAGCCAGGTCGGTGCAGCAAGTGTCACCGGCGTAACACGGTGCAGAACATCCCATGTCGCCCCGTCACGCATACGCTGACTCAGCAGTCGATAGGCAGCACGATCAAAGACAAAATAATCGAGTGAAGAAACGATAAAGACGCTGTGCTCGCTGCGCGGGAAGATGCGTTTGGCCAGACGATACAAGGGACCGGCGAACCACTCGGTATCGATTTCAATGATCTCACTTCCAGCCAGGGGAGCCCCAGCCTTGAGCAGCGCCTCATGATTCCGTGGATGAGTGACCAGCGTAACGTCGTGCGATTCACAGAGCCTTAAATACCACTCCCAGCCAATCTGTGACACTGACCCCATGCCGGAACCACACTGATAAGCGACCAACAGAATGCGCTGACGTTTCATGCGCCCCCCGTGCGAAGTATTCGCGCCGGGACACCGCCAACCAGCGCCTGGGCCGGCACATTGCGGGTCACCACGGCATTGGCGGCCACCACGGCCCCGTCACCAATCTCGACACCGGACAAAATGCAGGCTCCCCGGCCAATCCAGACATTGCTCCCGATTTTCACGGGAGCAGCCGCATGGCCGGAGTTGCGGATCATCAAGCCCTCACCGAAACAATGGTTGGCATCGCGAATGCTGGCGTACTCGCCGATCATGCTGCCGGCACCGATGGTGATACCAGCGAAGGCAACCAGATGGACACCACGCGACAAAACAACATCGTCACCAATATGGATGAACCCGTTCGCCTGGGTTTCAAGATAGAGATCACGATATAAATAGAGATTTCGACCCATGGTTATTGCCCGCGAGCCGTGAAGTTCGGGCAAGCCCATAAGCACGATGGAATGGCTGATACCAGGAAGGCAGGCCTTCAGGCGGGCAAAAGCCCACAAGCGCAGCCAGGCCGCACTGAGGTGATTGGCCAATCGGGCAACTGGCCATAGGCCGAATGCCAGAATTTCCTTGCTTGATGCCATCATTCACCCTTTACGTTTTCGACTGTTCCCATTACAGCGCTTCAGAATCCGTGTTTGTGTCGGAACTGATAACTCTTGCTGAATTCATTCGCTCAGCATTGCTCAGTGCTTGTATTCGATCAGGCGCCGCCGACGTCCACGACGTGCATCCCAGCGCTGGGAAAGCTGCCCGCAAAGAATGGGGATTTGTTGAAAATGGCTGTGCAGCGCATAGAGCACCCGTGTCATCAGATTGTTTGATTTCCAGGCATTTCTCAGGGTCGACCGCGCAATGATGCCGAATCCGGCAAACAGCATTGCGGTCGCCATGCCAAGGCTGGCTGGCGTTGCCGCTAGCAACATCGCCAGCCAGCAGAGCGATCCAATCAGCAACCCGCCGCCATGCACCCAATTCCGTTGAACATCGCGTTGCCAGAATGGATCCGAGCTATCACGAAAACGGGCGGCCACTTCTGCGTAGGCATGTCCGGCCCGGAAAGCCCGGCGCCAGTACGCGGAAAATCGCGAGATGGCCAGATCATGAAGGGTCATCGGCACATCAAGATGGACGATACGCCCGCCACCGGCACGAATGCGCCGGCACATTTCAGGCTCTTCGCCAGCGATGAGCGACTCATCAAATCCATTCACCGCTTCCAGAACGGAACGCCGGACCAGTGCATCACCGCCGCAAAACTCGGTGTTCCCAGGCGGATAAATCCAGTCAAGATCGAGCACACGCACATAAAGGGATTGCTCAGGTTTCGACTCTCGGCGATGCCCCCAGACAATCGACACATCCGAAGCCTTAAATGCTGCCAGGGCATGCTGGACAAACGCCGGGTGGAGTTGGGTATCCCCATCAAGAAACAGGATAAATTCACCGCGGGCAACCCGCCATCCTGCATTACGACCCAGTGCCGCCGACGGACGTTCCGGTTTGACGCGTATAACTTTCGCACCGCGTGCAGCAGCCTTTTCCGGACTGCCATCCGTCGAATCCGAATCGACGTAGATTACTTCAATCGCGAGTGCATCCCGCGCCATGGCTGCAATCGAATCGAGGCAGGCCATCAGGCGTTGCCCTTCATTACGTCCAATCACCACAACCGAAACAAGCGGCGGCTGTTCTGCGGCCAAAGACATGACGTTTTCGCTCATGACATTTCCAATCCCACGTTAATGGGGCTATTGGAATCCAGTCACCTCGACGGGTTGTGTCACAAGTGAAAACCTTTATTGAAAACTACTCGGTCACGAAGTGAGTTGCGGCTTGGGCAAAACCCAATTGACCGGGAATATGTTGCTGCAAATCCGTGATGAAATCCGCCTGCAAGGCAAACGCGCGCTCACTGTCACGGTCCACACTTGAAATCCGCACCAGCATGCCGTCGGGAATCTGCCCCTGTAATCCATATCGAATTTGCGCGATCTTCCGGCTCAGACCTGGCAAAGCCAAGTGATCACCGACCGTCATCCAGTAAGTAACGGGCTCAGTGCGCGCTTCCTGCCGTGCCACTAGACGCCGGACACTCAAGTCTTGCCCGGGCAAGATCAGTCGGGATTCATGGGCATCAAGCAGCGTAAATCCTTGGGCACGATAGCAATACTCGGGGCGATGCGCCTGCAACTCGTTACCTAATTGATTGCCACCATAAGCGATCGACAACATGATGCGCTGTCCGTGACTATTGATATAAGTTCGCGCAAGTGACTGACTGTAAAGTCGCTCCAGGTTTGCCTTGATCTCTGGTGACACAAGCGTGATTCTGGCTTGATCATCGATACGCCAGTCAGCAAAAGTCCCGGGAACCAGCGTTTCGAGATCGAGCTTCCGCTGATCAGCCTGATAGCGGGTAGGCGTCAGATATTGGGCAGCAATTGCAGCCAGCAAAAGGGCCAAGGTCAGCCATAGGGCACGCCCCCAACCGAGTGCGGGAAGGGAAACGGCGAGCGGGGAACAAGCTTGTGCAATTGGCCGACCGGGTCGATCCATCTTTCCCAGCAAACTATCCAGTCCAAACAGCGCAGCAAAAGCAGAGACAAAAAGAACGATGCCCGCCATGTCATGCCAATAGCTCTGACCAATGGCATTGCCCAGATGATAGGTAATGAGCAAAAGAATAATGACCCGGATGAAATTGGCGAAGATCGCAATCGGAACCAGAGCCCCATACAAAACCCAGCGATGCCAACTTGAGCGATGGCCGGTGAAATGCACATACAGCAAGCCCATCGCTGAGAGAAAGATCAGTGAATGCAAACCTGAACAAGCGTCGGCAACAAGCAAACGATACTGGCCAAGACTGAGCAAAACCCCACTACGCGCGATCGGGTAACCTGCTGCATAGAGAAGCGATTCAGCACCCTGCGAAATCCAGATTTTCAGGGGCTGGGTCAAGCTATCGATAACCCAGGCTGGAAAGGGTAAAGAAAAAACAAGGAAAAGCAGCGGGAAACGCATCTCCCGCAAAACCTGCCGCCCACCGAGAATTGTCAGCCCCCCCGCGAGCAGCGGCATGGTTGCAGCAAGCTCAATCAACTCAAGTTTTTGCGAACGTCCCAAGACATAGGAAATGACACCGATGAACAACAGCACTGAACCCAATACGGGAAAGCCCTTGTCCGGCACGAAGCTCAGCCAGCGTCCCCGATAAAGCAGCAAGCCGAGTGCAAGCAGCGCAAGCAAGGGTGCGTAGGAGAGTCCCTCCTGCGGCCAAAGACGCAAGGCAACCTCGTGGTAACTGGGAACCAACAATCCTAAAATCGCCAACACGGGCAACACCAGCGGCAATACATGGCCTGGCCGCATCAATCGTTGCGAATCCATGCAGACACTCATGGTTTTTGCGTGATGCTATTTCGGCTAATTTGTGCCGTTGACCGCAGACGCTTAAGTTCATTGGCAATCAAACTGGCTTCAGCTTGTTTCTTCAAATGTTTATTGATCAGCGGCGCCGCCTCTTTCCAGGACAAAGGGGCTGGTTCAGCTGATTGCAATTCATAGATCACCAATCCACGCGCCAGCTGAAAAGCAACCGTCTCGCCTCGCCGGACACGGACCAAGCGATCAGCCACCTCAACCGGCAGTTGCTCTGCCGGACGCAATACCATCTGGTCGCCAAAACTACCGGGTTGCTGGCGCAACCAGACCAGAACATCTGCCAGATCGTCCTTTCGATCAAGCCGCTGCTTTGCTTCACCCAGTGCAGGTGCATCAATCGGCAGGGTAATTTCGCGTAGACGATAGATCTTTCGTTCGGCAAAAACACCGGGGTGCTCGGCATAATAGCTGGCCACGGCTTCGTTACTTGGCGCCTGAGCGACAGCAGCGATATCCTCGGCATAAGCAGCTGCCAGAATATCTCGGCGGGCCTCCTCGATCCGCATCATCACCTCCGGCCGGCGATCAAGCGACTTGCTGAATGCCCCTTGAACTGCCAATTGTCGATCAATCAGCTTTTCAACAAGGGCATCCCGCTCGCCTTGTGCTATCGGTCTGGGTAATACTTTATCCAGTGCGAAATTGAATTGATGAATCGACAATTCGTCCGAGTTCACCCGTGCAAGAATCTGACTTTCATCGAGCTTCTCGGTACGGCAAGCCGCCAAACTGAGCAAGCCGAGAATAAGAGCAACCGTCGTCAGGCGACGCATAAATGACTCGTTGCGGTCCAGTGATGAAGGTGACGGCGACGTTTGATTGCCCATACCAGACTGAACAGCCCCACAATCATCAAAATCACATCAGAGGGTTCCGGAACTGCCGATACCATAAAGGAAATCGAACCGTTGTAATCAACGGAGTTGCCAGCCCCCATACCCGTACCTTTGACCTGAAAATAATAGTCACCTGAGGTGAGAACTGCCGTACCTGTGTTACTGACCAATTGCCCACTGGCATCATAAAGGCCATAGGACAAACTCGGATTACCACACCCGTAACGACAGACATCAAAGGTCACGGTCACGGCATATGAAGTGTCTGTACCCGCTTGCAAACTGAATGAATACTGGTCAGTGAAGTTTTTGGTAATGTCATATGAGGCAAACGAAATGGTCGTTTCCTGTCCAACCGGGATTACCCCCCAGTCTGTAGCAGTTGCCCAAGCCGCGCCGCCAAAGACGCAAGAAAACACTAGGCAGACTAGTTGAAACAACTTAAAGAGTCGCATCATCTTCACCTCAAGCATTAGTAGTTATTTGATAAAAAAATAGAATTTTGGCAACTTAACTCTGTTCATTTTGAAAAAAATGTAAAGTTTCCCGACCGTTATGCTTGGCAACATATAAAGCACTATCAGCGCGAGACTTAGCCTCCTCACAATCAATCCCATCATCAGATAACAAGGCGATACCGACGCTTGCACCGATTGAAATATTCATTCCATGGATTTCATACGGACGGGATAGCTCCTCAATTATTCGTAATGCAACGACCCCCGCCATTGCATCATGCTCAATGTTTTGCAGAACCGCGATGAATTCATCACCTCCCTGCCGCGCAACCATATCTGATGCTCGTAGGCATGCCTCCATTCGTTTGGATGCCATCTGCAACACCAAGTCACCCACCGCATGCCCATGCGTATCATTGACCACTTTAAAACGATCGAGATCAATAGCCATCAGTGCCATACGCTCATTACGGCGACGTGACATAGCAACACTCTTATCCAGAAACTCGTCCAAGACTCTGCGATTGGGGAGCCCGGTCAAAATGTCGAAATTTGCACGAAAAAACAAATCATTTTCCTGAACACGACGCTCAGAAATATCCTGCACAACACCAATCAAGCGGCACGGTACTCCGTGTTTGTCATATTCGACCTCAGCCTTCTCCCAAACCCAACTATTGCCCTGAGAACCTACAATTTCATATTCGATACAAAAGGGAATGGCATCGTTAATCAGCATATTCCATGCCACATCAACCCTTAGACGATCAATGCTTGACAAGCTTGCCATCAATGAATCCCTCGTAACATCAGCATCCTCCGAGAATCCAAAGATGCCCATTGCTGCATCAGAAACCAGCCAAAAATCATCACACAAATCATAGCGCCACACCCCCATCCTGCTAGCTAAAAACGCCCATTTATAGATACGTTTTTCATCCAGAGACTCAGTGCCATGCACTCTATTTGAAAGATGACCACTCATCACA
>CAYRBE010000006.1:24329-27649 GCA_964422345.1 uncultured Dechloromonas sp. | reverse complement strand
GCTCATTGCACATCATGGAGACGTAGTCGAGACGATCCATGTAAGGCACCGACTGTACCCAAGTACGAGTTTCAGCGAGTTTCTCAGTAGCACGGTGCAACAATCCAATATGCGGATCGGCACGCTGAACCACTTCGCCATCCAACTCCAAAACCAAACGCAATACGCCGTGAGCCGCTGGGTGTTGCGGACCAAAGTTGAGCGTGAAATTGCGGATATCAGCCATGCGCCGGATCTCCGTAGGTATCTTCGCGCAAGATGCGCGGGGTGTTTTCACGTGGCTCTATCGTTACCGGCTGATAAACCACCCGAGCCTGATCCGGGTCATAACGCATTTCGACATGACCAGAAATAGGGAAATCTTTACGGAATGGATGACCGATAAAACCATAATCAGTCAAGATTCTACGCAAATCATCATGACCGACAAAAGCGATACCATAAAGATCAAACGCTTCGCGCTCAAACCAATTGACGCTTTTCCATACCCCGGTGACAGAATCAACAGAAGGAAACTCGTCATCTTCAGCAAAAACCCGAACACGCAACCGCCAATTATTGGCAATCGACAACAAATGGGAGACAGCAGCGAAGCGGCGCCCTTGCCAAGCACCCTCACCATAGGTGGAATAGTCAACCCCACAGAGGTCAATCATTTCTTCAAAACCAAGCTCCGGCTCATCACGAAGAATACCCATTACTGACAAATAGTCAGCAGCAGATACCTCTACAGTGAGCTCACCAAGAGCTAAGGTGAGAGTCTTTAGCTTATCCCCAAAATGCTTTTGCAGGTTTTGGCTTAGCAGTTCCAGCTTGGCAGACATATTGAATCAGCCTCGGCAATTAACGTGCAATGGTATTCGTACGACGGATTTTGTTTTGTAACTGAATAATGCCGTACAACAAAGCTTCCGCAGTAGGAGGACAACCCGGGACGTAAATATCCACGGGAACTATGCGGTCACAACCGCGCACAACAGAATAGGAGTAGTGGTAATAACCACCACCGTTGGCACAGGAGCCCATGGATATCACCCACCGAGGCTCAGCCATTTGATCGTAAACTTTACGTAGCGCTGGCGCCATCTTATTGGTCAACGTCCCAGCAACAATCATCACATCAGACTGCCGGGGACTACCACGAAACACCACGCCAAATCGATCCAGGTCGTAACGCGAACAACCCGCATGAATCATTTCAACAGCACAACAAGCAAGACCAAAGGTCATTGGCCACAAAGAGCCAGTACGCATATAGTTAATTAACTTATCTGCGGTTGTTGTAACAAACCCCTCTTGGAGAACGCCTTCAATCGACACGGCTCACTCCCATTCTAGCGCACCCTTAGCCCAGGCATAAACATACCCAACGACCAAGACAGCGACAAAAACAAGCATTTCAATAAAACCAAACAACTTGATCGACTCCGTAGCCACAATATCTTTAAATACGGCCGCCCACGGGAACAAAAAAGCTATCTCCAAATCGAACAATATAAATAGGATAGCTATCAGGTAGTAGCGCACATCAAACTTCATGCGCGCATCCTCAAAAGCCTCAAAGCCGCACTCGTAGGGAGATAGCTTTTCAGAATCCGGACGACTCGGCGCCAGAAGAAAACCCATCACAATCGGCAACACACCGACTGCCACCCCCACCAGAACGAACATCAGAATTGGAAAGTAGTTTTCCATGCTCGCCGCCAAAATTCAGTTTTTATTTGAACAGTAAGAAAAATCCTTACCACCCCGTTTGTTGGTGCCGACGGCGAGACTCGAACTCGCACAGCTTGCGCCACTACCCCCTCAAGATAGCGTGTCTACCAATTTCACCACGTCGGCCCTACATTTACCCCCAGCAAAACACCAAGGAAAAACACATTACTTCGGAACGTCTTTGACCTTTGAACCACCGTCGGAAGACGCCTCACCTACCGGAACAACTGGCTGTGAGACAGATTGCGATTGTACCGTTTCTTGCATCAGACTGCCAGTCGTTTTTGGCTTATTCGAGGCAACATAAGCCAAACCAAGGCTTGTCATAAAAAACACAGCGGCAAGAATACCCGTGGCACGGCTCAAGAAATTTGCTGACCCAGTTGCACCAAACAAACTACCTGAAGCACCACTACCAAACGCTGCCCCCATGTCAGCACCTTTTCCGTGCTGAACAAGTACAAGCCCAATTATCGCCAATGCAACAACGATATGAACCGCCAAAAGTACAGAGAAGAACCAATTCATCGTATAAACCTATCAACCAGCAGCCCGGCAAATTGCCAGAAAATCACCCAAATCCAATGCAGCCCCACCAATCAAACCACCATCAATATCTGGCTGCGCAAACAATTCCACCGCATTCCCCGGCTTAACACTACCGCCGTACACAATCCTCATACCCTCAGCCAACTCAACATCAAAAGAACGAAGGCGAGCCCGAATTGCCGCATGCACTGCTTGCGCCTGAGCAGGCGACGCCGTAACCCCAGTACCTATTGCCCACACAGGCTCATAAGCGAGAACAGCACCAGCCAACACCGACACACCAACCCGATCAAGAACTGCATCAAGCTGCCTAAAAATCACCGACTCCGTCTCACCGCGCTCCCGTTCAAGCAAAGTTTCACCCAAACAAAGCACCGGACTTAAACCATGCCGCTTTGCCGCTTCAAACTTAGCAGCAACGACAGCATCTGACTCACCAAACACATTGCGGCGTTCGGAATGCCCAACCAGAACATACCGGCAACCAAACTCAACAAGCATCGAAGCAGCAACTTCGCCAGTAAAAGCACCGGAGTCATGCTCACTTAAGGTTTGCGCCCCCCAAGAAACAACCGACCCACTCAACAACTGACTCAGCTGCCACAGGTAAGGGAATGGTGCACACACCGCAACCTCGGACTCAAGCCCTACAGCTCCCGCCAAAACCCCCTGCAACAGGGATTCATTTTGCTTAAGCGCCCCGTGCATCTTCCAGTTTCCAGCAACTAACTTCTTACGCATGGATAAAGCTGCCCGGTGGTTGATAAACCCAGCGATTATAGTCTGCAGGGCGATTTCTGGTCAATATTTGCCAATATTTACGAAACTGCAAGACGCACCACATCGGCTAAATAATTAGCTTCCTTGGCAACCAAATCGACGTCATCGCCCTCGACCATCACCCTTAACAAAGGCTCAGTCCCTGAGGCACGCAGCAAAACCCGGCCACGCCCAAGCAAGCGCTTCTCAACTAACTCAAGGGCCTGAGCAATCGCCACGCTCTCCTTCCACGCAAAACCTTTGGTGATTTGAACATTAATCAGTTTTTGCGGATA
>CAYRBE010000006.1:770-24229 GCA_964422345.1 uncultured Dechloromonas sp. | reverse complement strand
ATTAACCAGGGCCTTTGGTGCTGTCGCACCAAAACCATCATTGATATTCAAACCATTCGGCTGGGCGCCAATCCTGATTACTTCAGCCCCTAATTCATGAAATACATCAGGTGCAGTGTGGTAAGCCGCACCATGAGCGCAATCGACAACGATTCTCAAGCCACGAAGATCGAGATCATTTGGAAAGGTGCTTTTGCAAAATTCAATGTAACGCCCGCGAGCGTCGTCAATCCGCCTAACCCTGCCTAAATCAGCAGACTGAACACAAGACATTGGCTGGTCAATACCCGCTTCGATTTCGTGCTCAATCGCATCAGGTAACTTGGCACCCTGTGACGAGAAAAACTTTATGCCGTTATCGTAATAGGGATTATGCGAGGCTGAAATTACTATACCTGCCTGCAAGCGCAACGCTCTGGTCAAGTAGGCAACCGCCGGAGTGGGTATCGGACCAACCAAACAAACATCAACACCTGCCGCCGAAAAGCCAGCTTCTAGGGCGGACTCAAGCATATAACCAGAGATTCTCGTATCTTTACCAATCAGTACCGCAGGCCGCTCTCCAGCAGGCATCGCAGCGTGACGCAATAGTACATTTCCGGCAGCATAGCCGAGACGCATCACGAAATCTGGCGTAATCGGCGCCTGACCAACCCGGCCGCGAACACCATCGGTACCAAAATACTTTCTAGTCATAACTCATCTCCATTTTTCAGCGCAGCCCAGACAGCCAAAGCATCTTTTGTTTGAGCCACATCATGCACGCGCAGTATTTTCGCACCTTTCTGAGCGGCAAGCAGCGCCGCAGCGATACTTGCCGCCATACGATCCTCAACCGGGCGCCCTGTAATCTGGCCCAGCATCGATTTTCTTGACACTCCCACCAACAAAGGAAATCCACCAGGGACTGCTACGGTGCACTGCCTAAAAAGAGCAAAATTGTGTTCCAGTGTCTTGCCGAAGCCAAAACCAGGATCCATCACCATCCGATTATCGGCAATACCGGCTTCCCGGCAGCGCATCACAGCAGCAGACAAAAATTGATGCACGTCTTTGACTACATTGGAGTACTGAGGCGCCTGCTGCATAGTTCCCGGCTCCCCTTGCATGTGCATGACGCAAACACCGCATTCACTCTGAGCAACGATAGAAACCGCTTCCGGATTGGTCATCCCAGTGATGTCGTTAATCATCACCGCCCCAGCCGACAAAGCCGCAGCCATTACTTTCGGTTTGTAGGTATCAATCGAAATTGGCACGCCCCAAGTAACAACTTCGGACAATACTGGCAGTAAACGACGCAACTCTTCCGCCTCTGGCGTGGGAATAGCGCCGGGGCGTGACGACTCTGCGCCAATATCGAGGATATCTGCCCCAGCCTCGAACTGATGTCGTGCCGAACGAATCGCCGAATCGACATCACCAACCAACCCATCTCCAGAAAATGAGTCAGGGGTAAGGTTGACGATCCCCATAATCAAGGGGCGCTCCAAAGCCATTTGATAATGGCCACACCGTAAAATTTGCATATCGAAAAGTAAAAAAGCCGGGAAAAATCCCGGCCTTAGCTAAAAATAGCGCCTTAAACAGTTGCAGATGCAGTTGGTTCGGGCCCGGATGAATCTGTTGGCGCCGATGCCTTCACCGAAGACTGCAAAGGCTTGGGTGCTCTCGGCTGTTCGCCAGCCATGATGTCGTTAATCTGATCGGCATCCAGCGTTTCCCATTCAAGCAAGGCCTTAGCCATCACCTCAACTTTTTCACGATTGTCTTCGAGCAACTGTCTGGCAAGAGCATATTGAGCGTCAATGATCCGACGCATTTCAGTATCAACTTTTTGCATTGTTGCTTCAGACAAATTCTTATGCTGAGTCACCGAGCGACCAAGGAAGACTTCACCCTCGTTTTCGCCATAGACCATCACACCCAAATCCGACATGCCGTAACGCGTGACCATGTCGCGCGCCATACCAGTCGCCCGCTCAAAGTCATTCGAAGCACCAGTCGTCATCTGATCCATGAAAATCTCTTCGGCAATACGGCCACCAAAAAGTACAGCGATCCGACTCATCAAATATTGACGATCATAGGCGTAACGATCCTCTTCCGGCAGCTGCATAGTCAAGCCCAAGGCCCGTCCGCGCGGAATGATAGTGACTTTGTGCACCGGATCAGATTTTGGCACCAGCTTAGCAACCACGACGTGACCTGACTCGTGATAAGCGGTATTACGCTTCTCGTCATCGTTCATCACCATGCTGCGACGCTCGGCGCCCATCATGATTTTGTCCTTGGCCTTTTCGAAGTCATCCATATCGACTAGGCGCTTGTTACCACGCGCAGCAAACAAGGCAGCTTCATTCACTAAGTTGGCCAGATCCGCGCCTGAAAACCCTGGAGTACCACGAGCGATGATGTCAGCTTTCACGTCACCGGCAATAGGCACCTTCCGCATGTGAACCTTGAGAATCTCCTCGCGGCCACGAATATCAGGCAATGGCACAACCACCTGACGATCAAACCGACCCGGACGCAACAAGGCAGGATCAAGAATATCCGGACGATTGGTTGCAGCAACCACGATGATACCGGTGTGGCCTTCAAAGCCATCCATTTCAACCAGTAGCTGATTCAGCGTCTGCTCGCGTTCGTCATTACCACCGCCGACGCCAGCACCACGATGACGACCTACTGCGTCAATTTCATCGATAAAAATGATGCATGGTGAGTGCTTCTTGGCATTCTCAAACATGTCGCGAACACGTGCCGCGCCGACACCAACGAACATTTCGACAAAGTCAGAACCGGAAATACTGAAAAACGGCACCTTGGCTTCACCGGCAATTGCCTTGGCAAGCAAAGTTTTACCAGTACCCTGATTACCTACTAGCAGAATGCCCTTGGGAATACGCCCACCGAGCTTCTGAAACTTGGAAGGATCACGCAGGAAATCAACCAATTCCTGAACCTCTTCTTTAGCTTCGTCGCAACCCGCCACATCAGCAAAGGTAATTACGTTCTGAGCCTCATCAGTCATCCGGGCGCGGGATTTACCGAAGGAAAAAGCACCACCCTTCCCACCACCGCCCTGCATCTGACGCATGAAGAAAACCCAGACACCAATCAACAGCAGCATCGGGAACCAGCTGACAAACAAACTCATCAGGAAGGATTGCTCTTCTTCCGGCTTGGCTTCAATCTTTACACCATTCTTGAGCAAGTCTGAAACCAGCCAGAGATCAGGCGGCGCATAAGAAGTAATGCGCTTACCCTCAGTAGTCGTTGCCTTGAGAGTACGCCCCTCCATAACAACCTTGCTGATCCGCCCCTGCTTCACTTCTTCAATGAACTGGGAATACTCGATAGAGCCTTGAGCAACCTGCCGAGTGTTGAACTGATTAAACACTGTCATCAGGACAATACCAATTACCAGCCAAATTGCGAGGTTTTTGAACGTGTTGTTCAAGCTTGCACTCCTTCTACTGCTTTGAGCGATAAAAGCGCCATTGTAAACAAATCTGTCAGCGCAATGCACGACCGAGCAAATAAAGCTCGGCACTACGATCTCGAGAAGCATCCGGTTTTCGCACTACGACCGTCTTGAACGCCTCTCGCATGGAACGGAAAAACTTTTCATAATCCTGCCCCTGAAACACTTTGACCAGAAAAGCGCCATCAGGTTTCATTTGATCCTGACAAAACTCAAGCCCCAGCTCAGCAAGATGCATTATTCGCGCCTGATCCACCAGCGGCACACCTGACATATTGGGGGCCATATCCGACATTACAAGCCCAACCAGACGCCCATTCAGTTTTTCTTTTAATTTCGCAAGTACGTCATCCTCACGAAAATCCCCCAGAATAAAATCGACACCGTGTATTGGGTCCATTTCCAGTAGATCAAGTGCGAGCACCATGCCTGTGTCACCAACTCGCTTGGCGGCAACCTGCGACCATCCGCCCGGCGTTGCACCCAAATCGACAACGACCTCGCCGCGCTTGAGTAACTTGTCCTTATCGTCAATCTCCATTAACTTAAAAGCAGCACGAGAACGCCAGCCCTCTTTTCGTGCAAGTTGCACATACGGGTCATTCAAATGCTCGCGCATCCAAGCTTTGCTGGTCCTAGTTCTAGCCATTCTGTAAAATGCCGTTTTTGAAAGGTTTTCTCATGCTGCAATTATCCTCTGACCAGCGCCGCGAATTGCGCGCTCGTGCACATAATCTTAATCCGGTCGTATCAATCTCTGAAAATGGCGTCACTGATGCCGTTTTGCGGGAAATTGAACTCAATTTAAAAGCTCACGAACTAATCAAGATTCGTGTTTATGGTGACAGCCGCGAAAACCGTATTACCTATCTGGACAAAATCTGTACCGAGCTTGAAGCCGGCGCGGTCCAACACATAGGCAAACTGTTGATTATTTATCGCCCTAATCCGAATGCTACGGTGAACGGGCCAAAAGGCACAAATTCACGTCGCCCGCCCAGCGAGCCACGTAAGACAAAACGCAGCTTTCAAGGCTAAGCGCACAAGCCCTGCTCTGCTAAAACTGGCCCAGCAATCTCTGCATGCACCAGAGAATGCTGGACAACTAAAAGTACCTTATTGAAAATTCTTATTTATAAGAAACATCAATAACTTCGTATTCCCGCACGCCACCCGGCGCCTGAACCTGTGCAATATCACCGGCATATTTACCAATCAATGCCCGCGCCATTGGGGATGCCACTGAAATTTTCCCTAATTTAATATCAGCTTCATCTTCACCAACAATCTGATAAACGCAAGCAGCCCCGGAGTCCTGATCTTCCAGTTCAACGGTTGCGCCAAAAACACAGCGTCCATCAGCATCTAGTAGCTTCGGATCGATAATTTGGGCGTTTGACAGCTTACCCTCAACTTCTTGAATACGGCCCTCAACAAAGCCCTGACGCTCTTTTGCCGCATCATATTCGGCATTTTCAGACAAATCGCCATGCGAGCGAGCTTCGGCAATAGCCGCAATCACATTCGGCCGTTCAACCGTTTTCAGCCGATGTAGTTCTTCACGTAATTTCTCGGCACCAAAGAGGGTTAGAGGAACCTTGCTCATAAAATTCTTTCGAAAAAACAAAACCGCCGGCGCCCAAAAAGAGCGTCCCGGCGGCTTTAGTACTGATCAGTGAATCTGCGTATGCAGCGCCTGAATTGGATAAACCACAAGCTCACTCTGATTGCGAATTCCCTCAACAGCAGCCTCTGCACCCCAAATTGTGGTGTACATAGTCACTCGCGCCTGCAGCCCGGAAGTACGAATAGAGCGTGAATCATTGATCGCCAAACGTTTTTCTTCAACAGTATTGATAATCAACGATATTTCATTGTTTTTGATCATATCAACGATATGCGGACGCCCCTCTGTCACCTTGTTTGCAACATGCACCGGCAAACCTGCAGCTTCAATTGCATGAGCAGTTCCACGGGTTGCTACCAAACTGAATCCCGCTTCATGTAAATGGCGAGCGATATCAACAGCCTTGGCTTTATCACCATCCTTGACTGACAAAAACACCTTCCCAGAAGTAGGCAGTTTTACGCTTGCCGCAAGTTGCGACTTAACGAACGCCTCGGCAAAGGTCATACCTACACCCATAACCTCACCGGTTGACTTCATTTCCGGCCCAAGAATGGTATCGACTCCGGGGAATTTAACGAAGGGGAAAACTGCCTCTTTAACTGAGAAATACGGCGGAATGACTTCTTTGGTGACACCCTGATCTTTAAGGCTACGTCCTGCCATGCAGCGAGCAGCAATCTTCGCCAACTGCAAGCCTGTGGCCTTGGAAACAAACGGCACAGTACGTGAAGCACGCGGATTCACCTCAAGAACATAAACTTCGCCATCCTTGATAGCGAATTGAACGTTCATCAAGCCACAAACATTCAATGCCTTGGCCATCAGCTTAGTCTGACGACGCAACTCAACCTGAACTTCAGGCCCAAGCGAATAGGGTGGGAGCGAACAAGCCGAGTCACCTGAGTGCACGCCAGCCTGCTCAATGTGCTCCATGACGCCACCAATAATGACTTCGTCACCATCAGACAAAGCATCGACGTCACACTCAATGGCATCGTTTAGGAAGCGGTCAAGCAATACAGGAGAGTCATGGGAAACTTTGACAGCTTCACGCATGTAACGCTCAAGATCCTTTTGCTCATGGACAATTTCCATCGCCCGACCACCCAACACATAGGATGGGCGAACGACCAAGGGATAGCCAATTTCCTGCGCCAAGCGCAGCGCATCTTCTTCAGTGCGAGCGGTACGATTCGGCGGCTGCTTCAGACCAAGCTCGTGGAGCAGTTTCTGAAAGCGCTCGCGGTCTTCGGCAATGTCAATCGACTCAGGGCTGGTACCGATAATCGGAACACCATTGGCTTCCAGTGCCAGCGCCAATTTCAAAGGCGTTTGACCACCGTACTGAACGATCACACCAACTGGTTTTTCGATAGCAACGATTTCCAGCACATCTTCCAGCGTCAGCGGCTCGAAATACAGACGGTCTGAAGTATCGTAGTCAGTAGAAACCGTTTCCGGGTTGCAGTTAACCATGATGGTTTCGTAACCATCTTCCCGCATCGCCATTGCTGCATGCACGCAGCAGTAGTCGAATTCAATACCCTGACCAATACGGTTTGGACCACCGCCCAAGACCATGATCTTTTTCTTGTCAGTAGGATAGGCCTCGCACTCATCCTCGTAGGTTGAGTACATATAAGCGGTATCCGTCGAGAACTCAGCTGCGCAGGTGTCGACTCGCTTATAAACCGGGCGGACGCCCAGCGCGTGACGACGGTTGCGGAATTCAGTCTCGGTCGTCTTCAACAGATATGCCAGACGACGATCGGCGAAGCCTTTACGCTTCAAATAGCGGATTTCTTCAGCGGTCAAAGTCGAAAGTTCACGTTTTTCAACTTCCAGCTCAAGATCGACAATATCCTTAATTTGAACAAGGAACCACGGGTCAATTTTGGTCAGATCGAACACTTTTTCGACCGACATACCGACACCAAAAGCATCAGCCACATACCACAAGCGATCCGGTGTCGGCCGGGCGAGTTGTTCGTCAATCGTTTCCGGGTCAACCGTTTTCAGGTTAAAGCCATCGACACCCACTTCAAGACCACGCAAAGCCTTCTGCAGAGACTCTTGGAAGGTACGGCCAATCGCCATCACTTCGCCGACCGACTTCATCTGCGTCGTCAATGTATTATCAGCCTGAGGGAATTTCTCGAAAGCAAACCGTGGCACCTTGGTAACCACATAGTCAATCGATGGCTCGAACGAGGCAGGTGTCTTACCACCCGTAATATCATTCGACAACTCATCGAGGGTATAACCCACCGACAACTTGGCAGCAATCTTGGCAATCGGGAAGCCGGTCGCTTTGGAAGCCAGCGCCGATGAACGCGAAACTCGCGGATTCATCTCGATAACGATCATTCGGCCATCAGCCGGGTTGATCGAAAACTGGACATTGGAGCCACCGGTATCAACGCCAATCTCACGCAACACGGCGATCGATGCGTTACGCAGGATTTGATATTCCTTATCGGTCAGCGTCTGAGCCGGGGCAACCGTAATAGAGTCACCCGTGTGCACACCCATCGGGTCGAGGTTTTCGATCGAGCAAATAATGATGCAGTTATCCGCCTTGTCGCGAACAACTTCCATCTCATATTCTTTCCAGCCGAGCAGCGACTCTTCAATCAGCAACTCATGCGTCGGAGAGGCTTCAAGACCGCGCTTACAGATGGTCTCAAACTCCTCCATGTTGTAGGCGATACCCCCACCCGTTCCACCCAGCGTGAAGGACGGACGAATAATGGTCGGGAAGCCAATTGCAGCTTGAACCTGATAGGCCTCTTCCATGCTATGCGCAGTGGCCGAGCGAGCTGAGCCGAGACCAATTTTGGTCATCGCATCCTTGAACTTCTGACGATCCTCAGCCTTATCGATGGCTTCTTTCGAAGCACCAATCAGTTCAACGTTGAACTTGGCCAGCACACCTTCCCGATCAAGATCGAGCGCACAATTCAGTGCAGTCTGGCCCCCCATGGTCGGCAACAACGCATCTGGACGTTCCGTCTCAATGATTTTGGCAACAACCTGCCAAGTAATCGGCTCGATGTAAGTGACATCAGCCATTTCCGGGTCAGTCATGATCGTCGCCGGATTGGAGTTCACCAGAATAACTTTGTAACCCTCTTCGCGCAGGGCCTTACAGGCCTGAGCACCAGAGTAGTCAAATTCACAGGCCTGACCGATGATGATCGGACCAGCACCAATAATCAAAACACTTTTTATGTCTGTACGTTTCGGCATCTTGTTTCTCGCTTATTTTGCCGGCTGCAAAGCAGCCACGCCGCGCGTCATGGTGTCGAGGAAGCGGTCAAAAAGGTAGGCCACATCATGCGGACCGGGGCTCGCCTCGGGATGCCCCTGGAAGGAAAACGCCGGCACATCGGTGCGGGCAATGCCTTGCAAGGAACCATCAAAAAGGGAAACATGGGTCGCCCGCAAATTCGCCGGCAGAGACTCAGGATCAACAGCAAAACCGTGATTCTGGCTAGTAATCAGAACCTGACCCGTATCCACGTCTTTGACCGGATGATTAGCACCATGGTGACCGAATTTCATCTTCAGGGTTTTTGCGCCAGAAGCCAAAGCCAACAGTTGATGACCAAGACAGATCCCAAAGGTCGGAACACCACGATCCAAAAACTCACGAATCGCTGCTATTGCGTAGTCACATGGCTCTGGATCACCCGGGCCATTCGACAAAAACACGCCGTCTGGTTTCATCGCCAAAACTTCTGCCGCTGGCGTCTGCGCCGGAACCACCGTGAGTTTCACGCCACGCTGAGCAAGCATACGAAGAATGTTGCGCTTGACGCCAAAATCGTAGGCCACCACATGGAAGCGTGGTGACGGCCCTGGCTCATAGCCATTGAGCGTCCACTCTCCCTCATTCCAGGTTGAGACTGCCTTAGCAGAAACGACCTTCGCCAGATCCATACCAGCCAAACCGGGAAATGCTTTTGCCATCGACAAAGCCTTGGCTTCATCAACCGCACCAGCCAATACACATCCGGCTTGCGCACCTTTTTCCCGAAGAATTCGGGTCAATTTTCGGGTATCTATGCCAGCAATGGCCACAATGCCATGCTTTTTCAAATATGAAGATAGATCTTCTTGCATGCGCCAATTGGATGCACGCAATGGCAAATCGCGAATAACCAATCCAGCAGCATAATTTTCTGGCGACTCAAAATCCTCCGCATTACAACCGGTATTACCGATATGCGGATAAGTCAGGGTGACGATCTGTCGGCAGTAGGAGGGATCGGTAAGGATTTCCTGATAACCAGACATGGCGGTATTAAATACCACCTCACCGCTGGTTACTCCATCTGCGCCGATGGATTCGCCCTTGAAAACCGTTCCGTCGGCGAGGGCGAGAATGGCGGGTGTAAATGAGGGCAGCAACGACACGACCGACTCTCCTAAAATTCTATTTATGCATGTGCCAAGCGGGAAGGCTTGCGCCTCCCCGCTTGTCTTTTTTTAACCCTACTATTTTAGCCGAAAACAGGCTTTTCAGGCAAATTCAAGGGATTAGACGAGTCTCCACAAACACCTGAAGCTCCGGTTTAACCCTAGCCATCTGAGCTTGTAATTCACCAAACAAGGTGGCGCAGGCCGACCAATCAACAGACTCAACAGATATTGCAGCGTTTTCGATTTCCATTACCCGATGCCGAGCAGCCTCGGCATGAAACATCGCCAACAAGCCTTTCAACGTATGCGCATGCATCCTTAATTCGTGTGGATCAAGGGCCTTCAAAGCCTCATTCAGCCGCCCCAAGTACTCATCCCACTCCGACAGAAACATCCGAGCCATCGTAACCAGAAGATCAATATCGTCGATATCGTCCAGTGCAGCTTTTAAATCGAGCGCACCAGCCTGATCAGACACCTTACTCACATTTCGTCGAGGACTCTCTTCGGCATCATCCATCGCCCGTACCAAGGCAGACAATAACTCACCCTGCCGCAAAGGTTTGGTCAGGAAGTCATTCATTCCAGCTTCAAGACATCGGACCCGGTCACTCTCCATTACATTGGCAGTCATCGCGATAATCGGAATTGGACGAAATTCATGTGAGACAACCCAACTCCGCCGCATCTCGCGAGAACGTATCACCTCAGTTGCCTCAATACCGCCCATCACCGGCATTTGCATGTCCATCAATATCAAATCAAACGCCCCGCTATCGAATTGCTCGACCGCTTCAGCGCCATTATTGGCTACAACCACCTTATGCGACTGGCGTTCCAAAAGACGGGTCGCCAATTCCTGATTTACCGGATTGTCTTCAACCAGCAAAATATTCAACACACGACCAGCAGGCTCTGTTGCGCCAAGATCGAATTCATCAAGCTCAAGTGCAGCACCACCATCGGCCAAAACTAGCGCATCTAACAAATCTCCCGCCCCAACAGGCTTAACCAGATGGGCAGAGACTTTTTGCTGACGTAGATGCTCTAGATCATGGCGCTGATTCTCAGTGGTCAGCATCACCATAAGACGCTCAGGACGCCCCGCCGCAGACCAACTATCGACCAGCGCGAACCCGGCCGGCGCATCCATCTTCGCATCGGCAAGAATATAGTCGTATGGAAAATCAACCGCCCGACTACGCTCGATCGCTGCCACCGCCGCGACGCTATCAACGACAACTGAAGCTTGCAGACCAAAACGCTCAAGCATTTCAACCATACAGCGCCCGGTAGTTGAGCTGCGCTCAATAACCAAAGCACGCCGGCCAGCAAACTTTTGCGAATAGCTAAGCTTCGCTGACGCATCGGACACCGAGCCAAAGCGCGCATTAAAGGAAAAGTTTGACCCTACGCCAGCCGTACTTTCAAGAGTAATTCGCCCGCCCATCAACTGAACCAGCCGGGCACTGATCGCAAGCCCCAAACCTGTACCGCCAAATCGACGCGTAGTTGAAACATCAGCCTGAGAGAAAGCCTCAAAAATAGCCTGTTGCTTGTCTGCAGGAACACCAATACCCGTATCTTGTATGCTGAATCGGAGAAAAACCGAGCCTTCAGTCAGCTGATCGACTGCAACCACCAACTTTACTTCGCCTGTTTCGGTAAATTTAATCGCATTACCAATCAGGTTGATAACAACCTGACGCAAACGCGTTGGATCACCAACCACCCGCAACGGCACTTCCGGGCGAATATCAGCGATCAGCTCCAAGCCTTTTTTGTGGGCCGCAACCGCCAAAACCCTGACCGCCTCAAGCAAGGTATCGTGGATAGAGAAGGTTAAAGTTTCAAACTCGACTCTACCTGCTTCGATTTTTGAAAAATCAAGAATGTCATTAACAATGACCAAAAGCGACTCAGCAGAGGACTTTACAGTCTTCAGATAATGCTTCTGCTCAGCATCAAGTTGGGTATCAAGCGCCAACTCAGTCATACCAATGATGCCATTCATTGGCGTCCGGATTTCATGGCTCATGTTAGCCAGAAATGCACCACGTGCTTTATTCGCCGCTTCAGCTGACTCCTTAGCCAAAATCAGGGCGGCGGCGGCAGTTTTAACCTCACCGATATCCCGCATCAGAATCAGCATTCTGGATGGCTCACCATCCGCACTCCGTGCTGCAACGGCACCACGCAACATGAACCAGCACCAGCGCCCATCGCGGCCACGCAAACGACATTCAAGCTGAAAATAACGTTGCTCGCTCTTTGCCTGCGCGGCTACGTGTGACTGCAAGACTTTCAAGTCATCGGGATGAACTAGTCTTTGCCATTGAGCAATTGAGTTATCAAAATCAGTCTGGGTGTAACCTAGAAGCTCTTTCCAGTGGCGGCCCGAGTCAATATTCCCGGTCAGCAGATTCCAATCGGTCATGGCATCGCCAGAAAGGAGATTCTGCCAGCTATTCAAGCCAACATAGGCGCCATAAGCCGAATCAGCCAGACCAATGAGCTTTTCGACACCCTCAACCAGTTGCGACTGCCCGGCACCTCTCGCTGCCTCAAGCAGCTGTCGCAACTTCGGCTCACCCTCACCGCCGAAGATATCTTGCAGTTGCCGAGCGAGTAAGCGGGATTTCATAGGATGTTAACGTAGGCCCAAAACATCCTGCATATCAAACAAGCCTTGCTTACGACCAGCGATATAGCGCGCCGCACGCAGGCTACCTAGGGCATAGGGCATCCGGCTACTCGCCTTGTGCGTAATCTCGACACGCTCGCCAATACCGCAAAACATGACTGTGTGATCGCCAACGATATCTCCGCCGCGCACCGTTGCAAAGCCGATAGTTGATGGATCACGCTCACCAGTCACACCTTCACGGCCATAAACTGCACATTCTTTCAGGTCACGCTCAAGGGCATTCGCCAACACTTCGCCCATGCGCAATGCGGTACCCGATGGCGCATCGATTTTCATCCGGTGATGCGCCTCTACGACTTCAATATCGTAGCCCTGATTCAAAATACGTGCCGCCGTATCAAGCAGTTTGAAAACGAGATTGACGCCGACCGCCATATTGGGGGCAAACACCACGGGAATATCTTTAGCTGCAGCAGCGATCGCTGCCTTGCCTTCGGCTTCAAAACCGGTAGTACCGATAACAATGCCAACCCCGGCCTGACGACACAGCTCAAGGTGTTTCAGGGTTCCTTCTGGACGCGTGAAGTCAATCAGACAGTCGATTTTGGACAAGCCTGCAGCCACGTTATCAAGCACGACCACATCGCTCGCCAAGCCAACCAATTCGCCAGCGGTTTTACCAATGACCGCACTTCCCGGCGTATCAAAAACTGCCCCAAGCACAAACTGATCATCTTTCAGACAGGACTCAATCAACATCCGCCCCATACGGCCATTTGCGCCAACAATACCAATGCGTGTTTTGCTCATCTTTTAAAACCCCAATGCATCAATGATCTTTTTAAACATGCTGGGCTCCTGACGCGGAGGCAATGGTGTATCAGCAGCATCCCCAGACAAAGAACCAAGATCAACCAAGCGTACTTTTGAAACTGGCGCAGTCAGTTCGGCGACACCACCGACCTCAACATCACCACCAACACGCTCTAAGCGATTTTCAGCATTGAAAAACACCGAAAACTTCCGGGTCTCAACCTTATTAGTTTGACCGTTCCGGTAGTAATAGACGTAATCCCAGCGCTGCTGGTGAAAAATATCAGAAATCACTGGGGAACCAAGTAGAAAGCGAACTTGGTCGCGTGTCTGACCGGGTTTTAGCTGGCCGACAACATCCTGTGTCAGCACGTTACCTTGCTGAATATCGATTTTGTATTCGTTGATAAAGCTTGGCTTGGTAAATGAGCAAGCGGCCAGCAGCGTGCAAAATGCCATAGCAAATAGTAGGCGGGTACGAGGCATGCGGAATTCCGGAGTTTCTCAAACGTCTTTGAAGCGGTATATCATACCCGAAATACCGGATTCACCGGCCTCACCTATTACTGGAACTTAGATAATGAGCGACCCCCAAAGCCTCAAGAACATGGGCCTGAAAGCCACCTTTCCCCGCCTGAAGATTCTTGAGCTTTTCGAGAAGAGCACCCAGCGACACATGACAGCAGAGGATGTGTACCGGATGCTGATCGCTGAAAACATGGATATCGGGCTGGCCACGGTGTATCGCGTGCTGACGCAGTTTGAACAAGCCGGCTTGCTGGAGCGTCATTTCTTTGAGTCTGGTAAAGCTGTATTTGAAATAAATCACGGCAAACATCACGACCATTTGGTGTGTATTGACTGTGGTCGAGTTGAAGAGTTTTACGACCCGGAAATCGAAAAACGTCAGCATGCCATTGCTGAGGAACGCGGTTTTGAAATTCAGGATCACGCGCTTTATCTCTATGCCCAGTGCAAAAAAACAGAGTGCCCTCACCGCAGCAACCCAGATCGCAAGTTTCGCCCGGCCGAACGTAAAGAAAATTGATTCCGCTTGCATTTGGTGACTGGTTCTCTGCAGCCAGCACGACTTTTCTATTGATCACACTGGCCGAGTTTGGTGACAAAAGCCAACTGGTCTGTATGACTCTTGCCGCACGACACCGGGGCCTACCCGTTGTTCTTGGCGCGGTTTCGGCCTTTGCCGTACTCAATTTACTGGCGGTTTTATTTGGTGCCGCGATATCTGCCTGGTTGCCAGAATGGGTCATCACAGCCGCCGTGGCGATCTTGTTCGCCTACTTTGGCATCGGCGCACTGCGCTACCAAGAAGAAGAGGATGACGAAAACATCGAGGAAAAACCGGGGCATAGCGTTTTCGCCTCGGCTTTTCTAATGATTTTTCTTGCTGAATTCGGTGACAAAACACAACTTGCGGTCGCCGGCATGGGAAGCACAACACTGGGCACCGCTGTCTGGGCGGGCGCCACACTTGCGCTGGCTGGCACCTCAATAATCGCCGTTATTGCCGGACGAAAATTTCTTCATCGCCTGCCACTGGTCTGGATTCACCGCATTAGCGGCGTTTTCTTCCTGATTCTTGCTGGCGTAGCAATGACTCGACTCATCTAAACCAAACTTTGGTTTTTAGGCTTTTTGGCCGGTGCACCGTAGCTTTAGCAATTCACTCGCGTGCTGCAAGGTGATGTCGGTGATTTCCACCCCCCCCAGCATCCGGGCCACCTCACGAACTCGCCCTGCCTCATCCAGCGGCTGAATTGAGCTCAGCACGACGCCGTCTGCGCGCGTCATCTTGCTAACCTGCCACTGCCAGTTGGCCTGTGCTGCCACCTGCGGCAAATGGGTGACACACAACACCTGCCGCTCGACACCCAATTCATTGAGCAAACGACCGACAATTTCAGCCACACCACCACCAATGCCGACATCGACCTCGTCGAAAATCAGCGTCGGGACACTGGCAGAGCGTGAGGTCAACACCTGAATCGCCAAGCTGATACGCGACAACTCGCCCCCTGAAGCCACCTTAGCCAATGGCTTTGACTCATCTCCGGACAAACCGGCGATACGAAACTCAATCTGTTCCAGGCCATAAACTGCGCCTGCCGCAACCGGCAGCAATGCAACTTCAAAACGCCCCGAAGACAAAGCCAGTTGTCGCATCACTTCACTGACGGCGGCGCCCATTTCAGCCGCTGCACGATGCCGAATATGCGATATCGCTTCCGCTTGCGTCCGATACTCCGCCGCCAAGGCAGTCGATCTTGCCTCCAAACCAGCCAGATCACCCGAGGCCACCAATGTCGCGAGACGCTGTTGCCAAGCGGCCAGCAAACCTGTTAATTCATCAGGTTGAACCCGATACTTTCGGGCAATAGAAAGCACGGAATCAATCCGCTGCTCGACTTCAGTCAGACGAATCGGGTCTATATCAACCCGGTCAGCATAACGACGCAAGGTCGAAACCGCTTCAGACAATTCAGCCTGAACTGAGTGGACCAAGCCTGCCACTGCCTGCAATTCCGGATCATATTCACCGAGTGATTCGAGCCGCGAAGCAACGCGATCAACCTGACGTTCGCAAGCACCATCATCGTCCGCCAGAATCGACAGGGCAAATTGTGCACCTTCGATCAAGCTAGCCGCATGACCCAAACGACGATGCTCGACCTCTAGTTCTTGCCAGGTTTGAGCATTAAAAGCCAACTCATCCAATTCACTGATTTGCCATTCAAGCTGCTCGCGCTCACGAAGCAAAGCATCAGCCCCTTCGCTGGCGTCACGCAGAAGTTGTTCAGCTTCACGCCAAGCACGGAAGGCGCCATTTAAGGTGCGCACCTGAACAGTCAGACCTGCATGGGCATCAAGCAACTGACGCTGCGAATCGGCGCGCAAGAGTGACTGATGGGCATGCTGACCATGGATATCAACCAGCCATTCACCCACTTCGCGGAGTTGCTGAACGGTTGCCGCTGAGCCATTGATGTAGGCCCGCGAGCGACCGCTGGCGTCGACTACCCGACGCAAGATCAACTCACCTTCGTTATACAGGTCGTTCTCAGCAAGCCACGCCGCCACTTCCGGGAGATTCTCTACATCAAAAGTTGCCGCAACCTCAGCCCGCTCGCAGCCGGAACGAATCACGCCAGCATCAGCCCGCTCACCCAGAGTAAGCGCCAAAGCATCAATCAAAATTGATTTACCGGCACCGGTTTCCCCGGTTAATGCACCAAAACCTGTCGAAAACTCCAGTTCCAGCCGATCAACAATGACAAAATCACGTAATGCAAGATGACGCAGCATCAAGGGCCTTTCGGGCGTTCGCTCCAGTGCAGCTTTTGGCGCAACATGGCGAAATAACTGTACCCCGGCGGGTGCAGGAAACATATTGTGTAGTCTGAACGCTTCAGTCGAACACAATCATGGCGTTCAAGATCAAGCGTTACCTGCCCATCAAAGTGGACACGAGGATCATCGGCCTGAGTGACTCGCAGCTCGATATCAGCATTGTCGTTTACGATGATCGGGCGATTAGTCAGCGCATGCGGACACAGCGGCACCAGCGCAATACCCGTCATTGTCGGATGAAGGATGGGTCCGCCGGCTGATAATGAATAAGCGGTTGAGCCGGTAGGCGTTGAGACAATCAAGCCATCGGAGCGCAGGTTGTAGATGAATTCACCGTCAATAAACAGCTCAAATTCAATCATTCGACCAATCGCGCCCTTATCAACCACGACATCATTCAGCGCCATGTTGGAAGCGATTTCCTTGCCGTCGCGCCAAACTTCGGCCGCCAGCAGCATACGTTTTTCCGGCGCGAAGCGACCGTCGAGCAGATCATCCATGCAGGTCAGCATGTCTTCACGCGCGATGTCGGTCATAAAGCCGAGTCGCCCCTGATTCACCCCAACCAGCGGCACACCATAACGGGCCAGACGACGCGCTGCATTGAGCATCGTGCCATCGCCTCCGAGCACAATGGCCAAGTCGGCATGGGCACCAATATCGTTAAAACCGCAGGTTACCCAACGCGAAAGATCGACAATCCGCCCGATATGCTCCGAAGTTTCACGCTCGACAAACACCGAAATCCCGCGCACATGCAGGTATTCGGCGAGACGGCGCAAGGACTCGGCGATTTCGAGACTATGATATTTGCCGACCAGTGCAATGGTTTTCGGCGAGCGATAGGAAGCAAATCCTCTGTTCATAACCCGAATTCTTGCATAAAAATGGACTGTAGCGCGGACCGAAGTTTTTTGTACAATGATCAGCCATGCTGGACACTCGATCACGCACCCTGTTAAAAGCCCTCGTTGAACATTACATTGCTGATGGTCAGCCGGTCGGTTCGCGAGCGCTTTCGCGTTTTTCCGGGCTGGATTTGTCGCCAGCCACTATTAGAAATGTCATGGCAGATCTTGAAGAAGCGGGGTTCGTTGCCAGCCCGCACACTTCATCCGGCCGTATTCCCACCGCCCTTGGCTACCGCTTGTTTGTCGACAACCTACTCACCGTCCAGCCACTCGAAGCGCGCCAGATGGGGGCGATGGAAGAAGCGCTCCACGGCCTGCCCTCCAAGCAGATTATTGCCAGCGCCTCGCAACTGCTCTCCAGCCTTACCCATTTCGCCGGCGTTGTCGTCGCCCCCCGCCGCTCAAGCAGCCGGATACGCCAGATTGAATTTCTCAGCTTGTCGGAAAAACGCATTCTATTAATCATCGTCACCACTGACGGTGATGTTCAAAACCGGATTCTGAGCACAGAGAAGGCGTATTCCGCTTCAGAACTGGTTACGGCAGCCAACTATCTCAATCAAAATTTTGCCGGGCAGGACTTTGAACAAATTCGCCAGCATCTCGCCTCCGAAATTCAACAACTACGCTCCGACATCACCCCCTTGATGTCGCAAGCCCTGGCCGCCGGTGATGCTGCGCTATCGGAAGATGCCATGCCTTACGTTATTTCCGGCGAACGCAATCTACTCGATGTTGAAGACCTCTCATCCAACATGAAGCGCCTGCGTGAACTGTTTGACCTGTTTGAACAACGCTCCAGCCTGATTCGTTTGCTTGATGTTTCAAATCGCGCAGAAGGTGTTCAGATCTACATCGGCGGCGAATCAGGTATCGCCCCGCTTGATGAATGCAGTGTCGTTGCCGCGCCTTACTCAGTGGACGGCCAAGTCGTCGGCACGGTTGGTGTCATCGGCCCAACCCGTATGGCTTATGAACGCGTAATTCCAATTGTGGACATCACGGCCAAACTCCTATCTAGCGCCTTATCTCACCAGAAAAGCCATTATTAATGTCTCGATTTCTTACCGAACCGCCGCATCGCCACGGCAACCCGAACGCCACGGCAGTCATTCTGGTCAATCTCGGCACCCCCGACGAACCCACACCCTCGGCGGTCAAACGCTACCTCCGAGAGTTTCTTTCCGACCCGCGTGTCGTCGAAATCCCCAAACTTATTTGGTGGTTTATTCTGAACGGGATCATTCTCAATATTCGCCCGAAACAATCCGCCGCTAAATATGCGTCGATCTGGATGCCGGAAGGCTCGCCATTGCGGGTGTTTTCAGAACGCCAGACCAAATTGCTCAAAGGCCTTCTCGGCGAGCGCGGCCATCGACTTACCGTCAACCTCGCCATGCGCTATGGTTCCCCATCGATTCCTTCTGTGCTCAGCCACCTCAAGGCAAGCGGCGTCAATCGCATGCTCGTGGTACCGATGTATCCACAATACTCCGCAAGCACCACCGCCACCGTGGTCGATGAGGTCAGCCACTGGCTGCAACAACAACGCAACCAACCAGAGATGCGTTTCATCCGGAATTTTCACGACGATGATGCTTATCTCGCCTCACTGGAAAAAACCGTCCGAAAACATTGGGAAACGCACGGCCCCTTGGGGGAAAACGACCGTCTGATCATCAGTTTCCATGGCTTACCCAAGCGCAGTCTTGATCTGGGCGACCCTTATTTTTGCGAATGCCACAAAACCGGCCGCCTGCTCACCGAACGACTCAATCTCAAACCGGAACAGTTCAAAATCACTTTTCAGTCACGCTTCGGCAAAGCGCAATGGTTACAGCCCTATACCGCCCCCACCTTGCATCAAATGGGTAAGGAAGGCATTAGCCGGGTTGATGTCATTTGCCCGGGATTCGTTGCCGACTGCCTTGAAACGCTTGAGGAAATCGCCCAGGAAGCACGAGATGATTTCATCACCGCTGGTGGCAAAGAGTTTCATTACATCCCGGCGTTAAATGAGAACGACCAATGGATCAAGGCGCTAGCCGATCTGGTTGAACGTCACCTCGCAGGTTGGAATAGCAAAGCGCCGATCGATCAACACGCAATGGAAATTAGCGCAGCACAGGCCATCAAACTGGGGGCCAGAAGCTAAAACAAGCCTCTCGCTCAGGCGAAACTCAAACAGATACCCCCAAAACTGAGTACTACGGTGCACAGCCCAAAATGGCAAAAACCAAAATCTGCTTGAGTTTCAATTTTTAAGCTAACGCGAGCTTGCAGAAATTCACATTTCTGGAATATTTTTGCAAGATCATGAAGTGACTGGCACAATTGGAACATTCGACTTGCCGCTCCAAACCATGGATGGCAGTCATTTGGGGGAAGAAAATGCTGCGATTTGCCGACTTGAAAATTTGGGTACGCCTGACTGCTGCAATCTGGGTCACACTGGCCATTATTTGGGCCGGCGCAATCGTCTGGACAACGCAAGTCAATCGCGACACCGCCATCCGACAAGCTCAGGATTTCGCCCAAAGCATTCACGAAATGACCATGGCCGGGCTTACCGGGATGATGATTACCGGCACCGCTGGCCAGCGCGAAGTCTTCCTTGATCAAATCAAGCAACTCGCCATCATCAAAGACCTCCACGTCGCCCGCAGCGAAGCCGTAACCAAGCTTTACGGCCCGGACACCAAACAAAATCGCCAGCTCTCCGCACTTGAACAACAAGTCATGACCAGCGGCGTTCCGTACATTGCCGTTGAATCAAACAGCGCAGGTTCTGCGCTCAACGTTATCAACCCGACCAAGGCATCAAAGAACTACCTTGGCAAGGACTGTATCCTCTGTCACCAGGTTCCTGAAGGCACCGTGCTTGGTGTCGTCAGCATGAAAGTTTCGCTCGACTCAGTCGAAGCTGAAGTCGCCGCCTTCCGGCTCAAAATCGCAGGCGTGGCACTCGCCGCACTAGGAGCACTGCTGGTTATCATTTATCTGCTGACCCAACACTTCGTTACCACACCGCTCGACGAACTGCGCAAGGGTTTGCGTGACATCGCCCGCGGCGAAGGTGACCTGACCCGTCGCCTGCCGGTTAAAGGCAAAGATGAAATCGGACAGTCCGCCTTCGTCTTCAACGAAATGATGGATAACTTCCAGCAACTGATTCGCCAAGTTCGGGACTCCGCAGCCCAGGTCACATCGCGAGTCGCAGCGCTCTCTGACAATACTGATCGGGTGTCACAAAGCTCACACCTGCAAAACGAACGGTCAAATCAGGCAGCCGCGGCAGTCGAACAATTGGTCAGCAGCATTGCTTCAATTGCCCAAAGCGCCGAACACGTCCAGCATCAATCACAGGAAAGCCTGTCACGCGCCACCGAAGGAAGCCGCAACCTCAATGTCCTGCTTGGCGAAATGGAAGTAGTCGAAAGCGCGGTAAAAGAAATGGCCGCTTCGGTGAATGATTTTGTACAAAGCACTGAATCGATTACCCAAATGACCCGCGAAGTCAAAGACATCGCCGAACAGACCAACCTGCTGGCGCTCAATGCAGCGATTGAGGCAGCCCGTGCCGGCGAACAAGGGCGTGGATTTGCCGTTGTTGCCGACGAAGTTCGGAAACTCGCCGAAAAATCATCGCACTCTGCCAGCGCAATTGATGCCATCACCGCCAAGCTCGGCACCCAGTCAATTGCGGTTCGGCGCAGCATTGAACAAGGACTCGATCACCTAGCAACCAGCCAAACCGCAGTCGCCTCGGTATCCAGCGTCCTGCAGGCAACCAGTGGCTCGGTCAGCGAAGTGGGTCACGGGTTGGATGCAATTGCCGCAGCCACCGACCAGCAACGACGCGTTTCCAGTGATGTTGAAGCAGGCATTGAGGCGATTGCCGGAATGGCTCGCGACAACAATGGTGCCGTTGAACAAACGGCCAACGCGGCACACGACGTCAAGCAACTCGCTGAAGGTCTGTCAGCGATGGTTGGCCGCTTTAAAGTTTAATCAGCTGACGTCGCGCCGAGCAGTAGTAAAAACCGCCTCAATTGAGGCGGTTTTTACATCGGCGCAAGTTCCATATCGCTGGCGCCCGCCGGTCGGGAGTTTGTATAGAGACTTTGCGAACCAGTCCCCAGTTGCACCGCCGGCAAACCATTAGCAGCAGCAATCCGATTAACTTCACGTAAGCGTTTGATCACCCGTGCCAACAAGGTGTTGCGCATACGTTCAAGCAGTTCTTCGGACGACAAAGCCAGCGCAGAAGCATTAATTTCAAGAAATACTGTAGTTTCAAGTGTTGCCACCGTAGCGTGTCGCAGATTGCTGGCCGGGTGCAGATATGCCACCTCGCCAATCGGCTCACCCGGGCCAAGGCGGCAGAGCGTTTTCCCCTCAATTGAAACCTCGACACAGCCAGACATCACCACGCCAAACATCTTGTTATTTTCGCCTTCGCGAATAATCGCCACATTGGGCGCCACCTCGCGCCAGACCGCCACTCGCAAGACTTCCCAAAGCTCATCATTCTCAAATTCAACAAAGAAATCAAGCTTGCGCAGCGCCTCAAAGTGCCGATTATCCTGAACCGTCTGATCTTCTTCGAGTATCTGGTAACGCACCGCAGAAAGATCTTTGGCAAACTCTGTGCCGTTGCGATAACGGCTATACAAATCCTTTTCCAACGCTCGCCGCAGAATCGCATTTAGTCCTTCCGGCAAATTCGGATTCAATGCGGTGACAGCAGGCGCATCCGTATTGACTATGCGGTAAACCAAGGTTGCCTGATTCGCCGCCCGGAAAGGCAAACGCCCAGTCAATAATTGAAAAAGAACGACCCCCAGCGAATAAAGATCAGTCTTCTGATTAAGCGGGTAGCCTTTGATCTGCTCAGGCGACATGTAAGCCGGCGAACCCACTCCCATGATGAAGGTCGAGTCGCGGTCCATATCCTTGTTCATATTGAGCGCCAGACCAAAGTCTGCAATTTTCGGCTCATCATTTTCGGCGACCATAATATTGGCCGGCTTGATGTCGCGATGAATAATCCCCTGCCGATATGCGCTATCCAGCGCCATGCAACATTTGAAAATAATCCCGATCACCCGGTGCATCGGCAACAATTTATCGATCCGACAATGCTGCTCAAGACTAAAACCCTTGATGTATTCCATGGCCATATAGGCGTAGTCGTCTTCAACCACCGCGTCATACACACGAACGATATTAGGGTGATCGAGTCGCTTGGAAACCATGCCTTCATTTTGAAACAGCTTACGCATACGCCGCGACATCGCGGCGCAATCCTGCCCGAAGCGGATCACCTTGACCGCAACCTCGCCACCTGTTTCAGGATCATCACAAAGATAGACCGTCGCGGTCGCACCTTTGCCCAACTCACCTTTTACGCGATATCTGCCTATTGTTTCCATGCCTGATTCTGGAAAAACCCTATTAGGTAATCGTAGCACGCAGGCACCCGTCCGCGCACCGCTTTCAATAGCAAAGAAATTTTCACCAGGCACTTGAAATCAGCCCAGACCACCCCATCTAGTTAAGCAGTTTTTTTGGAGAATAACCGATGTCACAACCCGAGATTAACCAAGACGTGCTGCTAAACGGCGACCCGTTAACCGATACAGTGATCAACGAGCAGATTACCGACAATGTCGACACCCTGCCCAGCGTTGCAGAACAATTCCAGCAGCTTGAGCTAAAGGCCGCTGAACACTACGATGCTTGGCTACGCGCCAAAGCTGAAGGCGAAAACATCCGCCGCCGCGCCCAGGAAGATATTGCCAAGGCACACAAATTTGCCGTTGAGAAATTCGCTGGCGAACTACTAGCCGTTAAAGACAGTCTCGAAGCCGCCCTCGCCGTCCCGGAGCAAACCGTGGAAAGCTTTAAGTCCGGTGTCGAACTGACCCTCAAGCAATTAATCTCCGCTTTCGATAAAAATGCGCTGCTTGAAGTTAACCCGGCTGGCGAAAAATTTGATCCGCACAAGCATCAGGCAATCGGCATGGTCGACTCAGAACAGGAAGCCAACACGGTCGTCACCGTACTGCAAAAAGGCTACACGATCGCTGAACGCACCTTGCGCCCAGCGCTGGTCATGGTCGCAAAACCCAAGTCTTGAAATTCGGGGCACCGCCCCCAACTCCAGAACAT
>CAYRBE010000006.1:0-760 GCA_964422345.1 uncultured Dechloromonas sp. | reverse complement strand
AAAGGATAAATCATGGGAAAAATCATTGGTATTGACCTCGGCACCACCAACAGCTGCGTCGCCATCATGGAAAGCGGCCAGCCGAAAGTTATCGAAAACTCCGAAGGTGCGCGCACCACGCCGTCCGTCATCGGTTATGCCGAAGATGGCGAAATTCTCTCCGGCGCCCCGGCCAAACGCCAGGCCGTGACCAACCCGATGAATACGCTGTATGCCGTCAAGCGTCTGATCGGCCGTCGTTTCGAAGAAAAAGAAGTACAAAAAGACATCGCCCTGATGCCTTACAAGATCGTCAAAGCCGACAACGGCGACGCATGGGTTGCCGTGCGCGATAAGAAAATCGCCCCGCCGCAGGTTTCTGCCGAAGTACTGCGCAAGATGAAAAAGACTGCCGAAGACTACCTCGGTGAAGAAGTTACTGAGGCAGTCATCACCGTGCCTGCCTACTTTAACGACAGCCAGCGTCAGGCCACCAAGGATGCAGGTCGCATCGCTGGTTTGGAAGTCAAGCGCATCATCAACGAGCCAACCGCTGCTGCCCTCGCCTTCGGCATGGACAAGTCCAGCACCAAAGACCGCAAGATCGCTGTATATGACCTCGGCGGCGGCACCTTTGACATTTCGATTATTGAAATCGCCAACGTTGATGGCGAAACCCAGTTCGAAGTGCTCGCCACCAATGGCGACACCTTCCTAGGTGGTGAAGATTTCGACCAGCGCCTGATCGACTACATCATCGACGAATTCAAGAAAGAATCCG
>CAYRBE010000005.1:25438-28068 GCA_964422345.1 uncultured Dechloromonas sp. | reverse complement strand
GCCATCGTCTGGTTGCCCGGATTGGTTACTGGTTTGAATGTCGCTTGCCGGGCAGTTGAGGGTGATGTGGTGACGGCGACGCCGATCTACCCCCCTTTTCTTTCCGCGCCACGTTTGTCTGGCAAAACCTTAAGTCGTGTTGAACTGGCTTGTATCGACGGCTACTGGCATTGGGATTGGTCGGCGCTGCAATCGGCCGTTACTGAAACCACCCGGCTTTTCCTGCTCTGCCATCCTCACAATCCGGTCGGGCGTTGCTGGGATGAAGCTGAATTGCGTCAACTGGCCGACTTTGCGGCTAAAAATGATCTGATCGTTTGTTCCGATGAAATTCATTGCGACCTGATTCTGGATCGCACGCGGCGCCACATTCCCTTCGCTAGTCTGTCATCGGATGCGGCCCGGCGCAGCATTACCTTGATGGCGCCTTCCAAGACCTACAACATCCCCGGTCTGGGCTGCGCCTTTGCGGTAATTCCCGATGCCAGTCTGCGGCGACGCTTCCTGCGGGTAATGGATGGCATCGTTCCGCATGTCAATGTGCTTGGTTTGGCAGCATGTCACGCGGCCTACACCGAATGTGCTGAATGGCATGATGAATTGCTTGGTTATCTGGTCGGCAACCGTGATCAAGTGAGTGCTACGGTGCACAGCCAAAAAAGGGTAAAAATGGGGCCGGTTGAAGCGACCTATCTGGCGTGGATTGATGTGCGTGAACTGGGTTTGGCGAATCCAGTAGCGCATTTTGAGGCGCATGGCCTAGGTTTGTCCGATGGCGCTGATTTTGGTTCGCCGGGCTGGCTGCGGCTTAATTTTGGCTGCCCACGAGCTACATTGGATGAAGCCTTGAAGCGATTTGTTAAGGCGTGTCAGGCAGCATGAACTCTTACCTTGTCAGTATCTTTGCATTGTTGTTGGCGCTGATGACACAGGCGGGAGCCGCCGGATTATCCATGGAGTGTTATTTGCGTAAAGATTTGCCGCGTGCCGTAAGCAGAACCTGGCTGGCGATGGCTATCGGTTCTTTGCTCCTTGCTTTGCACCACGGCTACGCGCTGGAACTGGCGGTGCGTACCGGTTTGCACGATATGCGGCAAGCCGTGCTGCTGGCGCTGGTCGGGATTTTTTTTGGGCTGGGGGCTTACGGCTTCAGGCGGCAACAGGGCTGAAGACACCGTTTTCGGTGACGATCCAGTCCAGCGCCAGATCGTGTGCTTCGGGCCGAATACTCTCAACTCGATTTAACTCAAAACCTACGCCAATGGCCAGCGGGCGGGGCGAAAGCGCTGCCAGCGTCCGATCAAAGTAACCACCGCCGTAACCCAGTCGATAACCCGCAGCATCAAAACCATTTAGTGGCAAAAGAATCACCTCGGGTAGCAGCCAGTCGCCTTGTGTTGGCGTGGGGATGCCGTAACGGTCGAGTTCGAGTGGCGTATCAGCCTGCCATTCACGGAATCCCAGAGGGGAGTCTTCGGCAATTACGACGGGCAATGAAGCGCGCGTACCAGCCAGCTGCCATAGCTCAACAATTCCCCGGACATCGGGTTCGTGCTTGATCGGCCAGCAGAATCCCAGCGTTGTTGGTGGCGCAAAATGGGTTTTCAGATGCGCCACAATGCGCGCTGAAAATTCACTGTGCGTCGCCGCACTCAACGCCATTCGTCGCGTCAGCAGTTCTCGCCGCAACGCCCGCCGCCAGCCCGTGTTATCCTCGTTCGCTTGAATCATGATCCTAAATCTAGCATGAAGTTATCCGTTCTTCTCCTCAGCCTTTCATTTGTCTTTCCTGTGTTCGCTCAAGATGGCCGGGATGCCGCCTATTTGGCTGCCCGTGATGCCTTCCGTGTGGGTGATCGCGCCAAGCTTGATCGCGCGACAGCTCAGCTCGGCAACCATGAACTGGTGCCGTATGTTGAGAACTATCGCCTGCGGATGTACATGGAGCAAGGTGATTCAGCGGCGCTACGCGATTTCTTTAGCCGCTACGAAAAAAGCTACGTCGTAGAAAAACTGCGTGCCGACTGGATTCGCTGGCTGGGCAAGCGCTCGATGTGGCCAGAGGTGGAGCAGGAATTCGCCAAGATGATCGCGCCGGAGCCGGATGTGGTCTGCTATAACCAGAAGGCACGTTTCGCTCGTGATGATCGGACCATTCTGGATGAAGCAGAGAAACTCTGGCTGACCCAGCTTGAAGCACCTGAACCATGCCGAGCTGTTTTTGATGCCTTGGTTGTGAACCAACGGATGACCGCCGAGGATGTTTTTCAGCGCTCCCGGCGTCAGGTTGAAGCGAATAAGCCAAATCAGGCTAAATCAACTTACAACTATCTGCCGGAAAGCCAGATGCCTGATGGTCGGGCGTTTGATAGCGCCATTGCTAGTCCGATGGGCTATCTTGCTCGCCAGTCAGGTGGTGGTTTGAATAGCCGTGGTAGCCGTGAAGTGGCAGTCGTAGCCATTCAACGTGTGGCGACCAATGATCCGCGGGCGGCGGCTGACGAGCTGGAAAAAATCAAAGGTAAATTACAGGATTCCGAGCGCCAGTGGGCCTGGAGTCAGATTGGTATGCACGCAGCCAAGCGGCACATGGCTGAAGCGACGCAGTGGTACGCCAATGCCGGCAAGAC
>CAYRBE010000005.1:23834-25338 GCA_964422345.1 uncultured Dechloromonas sp. | reverse complement strand
CAACGAGGAACAGAAAGCAGCGCGGGATAATCCGGGTATTCGTCGCTCATTGGCATTTTTCCGTCTGGAAATGCGTACAGAGGCGGTCAAAGAGTGGAACTGGACATTGCGTGGCATGGAAGACCGGGAGTTACTCGCGGCCGCAGACCTCGCCAAACGCAATCAGATTTGGGACCGCGCCATCAATACGGCTGACCGGACCAAAAACGAGCACGACTACACCCTGCGTTTCCTCTCGCCTTATGGTGAGCAGGTGCGCCCTGCGGCTCAGAACCAGTCTCTGGATGATGCCTGGGTTTATGGCCTGATGCGTCAGGAAAGCCGTTTCATCACCTCGGCAAAATCCAATGTCGGCGCTTCCGGCCTGATGCAGTTGATGCCCGCCACGGCAAAATGGGTGGCCAAGAAAATTGGTATCAAGAACTACGACCATGCGCGGGTGAATGACACCGAGACCAATGTCCTGCTTGGGACCAGCTATATGCGGATGGTCATGGAAAATCTCGATAACCATCCGGTATTGGCTTCGGCCGCCTATAACGCCGGCCCCGGCCGCGCCAAGAAATGGCGTGCCGATCGACCGCTGGAGGGGGCGATTTATGCGGAGACAATTCCCTTCAGCGAGACGCGCGATTACGTCAAAAAAGTGATGAGCAACTCGGTCTATTATTCGGTTCTCTTTACTGGACAACCTGATTCCCTTAAAACCCGTCTGGGCGTTGTCGCATCCCGCTCGCCTGAAGCCTTTAAAGACGCAGATCTTCCCTGATATAGATTGGTATGACGCAACAATTCGACTCTTTTGAAATACTCCGTGATTGCCGTGTGCTTTATCTTGAGCAGATCGCCGTTTTGTTGCGGGATACGGCGGTGCTTTCTGCTACGGCGATTAAGTCGGTCGCACATGGTGCCGGGGCATATTTTGATGACGTTGTCGCCAGCAGCAAACGGGGTAGCTTCAGTGAAGAAGTCGATGGGCTGACTTCCTCGCGGATTACGCTGGTCGGTGAAGACGAGCTGGAGCTTGAGTTGCGGCTCGATAATGTTGGTGCTCGTTTATTCGAGGCGGCAGGGAATGAGTTGTGGAAAACCCATCAATTTTTCATCACTGTCCTGAAAAGGCCAGATCTCAGTAAATCCAATAATCCGGTTGGGCCAAACAGCATTACGCGGGGCTTAAAAGAGATGTTTGCCGAAACCGGCGGCATGGTGCTCGACAAAAAACTCGATATGCTTGACCGGATTGAAGCGCGGTTAACTGACGGATTGTCGGGGCTTTACCTGGCGATCAATGAGTATTTCGTTCGGCAGGGCATAGAGGCTGCGCCGACGACGATAGTGACTAGTCCGGATGCATCAAAAAAAGCGAGTGCTGTTAATGCAACGGCTGGCGATACGAATCTACAGGCTTTGCAGCAAGCCTTGATGTCACGCTTGCCGAATGCCGGCCAGTTTGCTGGAGGCGGTGATGGTGGCAGCGGTTACGGTAGTGGCGGAGGCGGAG